>JACQED010000178.1 GCA_016200785.1 Chloroflexota bacterium | reverse complement strand
GCACGGCGGTGTTGGGCTTGTGCGAGCCGACCGGCGAGACGCCTTCGTACTTGTAATAGATGTGCGCCGGCTTGTCGAGGGCTTTCTCCAATCGGCGGGCGCGATACATCGGCGTGGGCCGCCAGAGACGGTACACGTCGCGCACCGGTTCGGGGATCTCGATCCAGCGCTCGGGGCTGATCTCTTGCATGATCAGCGACATGGGGAAGAGCACGCTCAGAAAGTCCGGCGTGACCGGCTCTTTCGTGCCGGGGTGCAGAACCGGGTTCGGCGGCACGGGCATGTCGGCATTGATGTTGTACCAGGCCTTGGGCAGGTCTGCTTCGCCGAGCAGAATCTTGTGCCCGTTCTTGCCGACGAGGCTGGGCGCGGACATCTTGGCGGAGGCCCTCTGGGTTGCGGCCTTCTTAGTCGCCGCCTTTTTGGTCGAGCGCTTCGCGGGTGGTGTTTTCTTCTTGACGGGTTTCTTGGCCATCGTAAATTCTCCTTCTGGCGTTGAGCCTTTCAAAAATGTGCTCCCTGAGATCTGTCAGAGAGTTCAAGCAGGAAAGTTGCGCGATTATACTACAGCGGTGCGGGAGGTCAAATTCATCCTCTCAACTTGAAACGCTGAATCTTGCCGGTGGCGGTCTTGGGCAATTCCGCCACAAACTCGATCCAGCGCGGGCGCTTGTATTCCGCGATCTGCTCTTTGCAGTAATCAACCAGCTGCTTCGACATTTCGTCGGAGCCGGTGTGCCCCTCCTTCAACACGACAAATGCCTTCGGCTTGATCAAGCCCGCCGAGTCGCCCTGCCCCACGACGGCGCACTCGAGCACCGCCGGGTGACCGAGCAGTGTGCTTTCCACTTCCACCGGCGAGACCCAGATGCCGCCGACTTTGAGCATGTCATCCGAGCGCCCGGCATGCCAGTAGTAGCCGTCTTCGTCCACGTAATACTTGTCGCCGGTGAACAGCCACTCACCGAGAAACGTCCTCCGGCTCCGATCGTATTGGTGCAGGTACGACAGCGCCGCCGTCTCGCCTTTGATCAGCAGGTTGCCCACTTCGCCGCGAGCGACCTCGTTCATGTTCTCGTCCACGATTTTGACCTCGTAGCCGGGGAACGGCTTGCCGCTGCTTCCGGCCCGGATGTCGCCGGGGCGATTGGAGAGGAAGATGTGGTAGTTCTCGGTGGAGCCAATGCCGTCGATGATGTCCAGGCCGGTTTTTTCCTTCCATTGGCGCCAGATTGGCGCGGGCAGCGACTCCCCCGCCGACACACACAGCCGTAGTGAGGAAAAATCATATTTGATGTTGAAGGCCTCGGTCGCCATCATCGCGGCGTAGCCGGTCGGGGCGTTGTAAAGGATCGTCGGCTTGAAACGGTGGATTGTGTCGAGCATGTTCGTGACGATGCGCGGCGGCGCGGCCATGAGGATGGCGCCGGCCCCGACGAACCACGGGAAGATCAACACACCGCCCGTCCCGAACGTGAAGAACAAGCGGGGAGCGCCGAAGGCGCGGTCGCTCTCGCGCAGGCCGAGCACATTCACGCCCCACAACTGCGCCGTGAGCGGATAATCTTTGTGCGCGTGCAGAATGCCCTTCGGCTCGCCGGTCGTGCCGCTGGAGTAGTTGAGCGAGCAGAAGTCCTCGCGGTGCGTCGGCGCGACGCCGAGTTCGGTGGATTCGCTCCCAATCCAACTGCGGTAGGAAAGGTCGCCCTCACGGCCTGTTTCGCCGACCACGATGACGTGCTTGAGGAACCCCAACTCGGCGCGGATGGGTTCGATCGCCGGCAGGAGCGCGGCGTGGACGATCAGAACGCGCGCCCGGCTGTCGCGCAGGATGTAGGCCTGCTCCTGGGGCTTGAGCAGAGTGTTCATGCTCACCGCTATCGCGCCGATCTTCATGATGCCGAAGAAGGACGTGACCCATTCGGCGCAGTCGAGACACAGCAGACCCACCGTCTCGCCCATCCGCACGTCAAGTTTCTTGAGGGCATTGCCCACTTGGTTGACCTCAGTCGAAACTTGCCGGAAGGTCATCTCCCGATCGGCGGTGTGCAGCGCCACCTTGTCCGGGCGGGAGGTCAGGTTGTGTTCGAGGATGTTGACCGCGTTGTAGTACATTGGAAGATCGGAGGCTTTCATCGTGTTCTCTCCTTTAGCGCCTTTGGATTTGGTCGTTGGCATTTGGGATCTTGATTTACTGCCCTACCACCACGCGATCCCGCCCTTCGCGCTTGGCGCGGTAGAGCGCGGCGTCGGCGGCGCGGATCACGGCTTCGGGAGTAGAGCCGTGTTCCGGGAAAATGGCCACTCCGGCCGAAAGCGTCACCGCTCCCAGCAACTGGCCGTGAAATTGCAGTTGCGCTCGCTTAGCCTCCTCGCGCATTCGCTCTGCTCGCAGGCGGGTGACCTCCATCGAGGCTTCCGGCATGATCAGCGTGAATTCCTCGCCGCCGTAGCGGCAGGCGATGTCTTCTCCCCGGACGTGCGATTGCAGGAGAGTGCCCACTTCGCGCAGGAGCATGTCACCCGCCCCGTGGCCGAAGGTGTCGTTGAAGCGTTTGAAGTGGTCGAGATCGAGCATAATGATACCCAACGGGTGCCCGTTGCGCTCCGCCCGGTGCGTCTCCCTCAGCATGGTTTCTTCGAGATAGCGGCGGTTGAACAGGCCGGTCAGCGGATCGCGGATGGACTGCTGGCGCAAGCTCTCGCGCAGGTTCAGGTTGGCGATCGCCAGCGCGATGCTGTCGGCCACGCTCTGGGCCAGTCTCTGTTCAACCCCGGCGAGGCCGGCCTCTCGCCGGCCGGCCGTGCGCGCGCCGTCCACCGATCCGGCGGGAAGGTCGTGGCGCAAGTGAAATACGCCCAGCGCCTCGCCCTGCGCCATCATCGGCACACACAGATAAGCCGCCGGTGAGGCGGCGTCGACGTGCCGGCAAAGCAATCCGGTGCGGCTGTCTTCGACAATATGCGTCCGGCTGCGCCTCAGCGCCCAGCAATTGTCCGGCTCAAACATGCTCGGGCCGACCTCTGACTCTGCCAGGCCCCACGACGCAACCGCGTCGACCAGATTCCGGGAGGCATTCATCACGTAAAGGGCGCCACTCTCCTCCGGGAACAGCTGCCGCGCCATGTTGGCAATGACGGCGTAAGCCTCCTCCGGCATACGGCAGGTTTGCAGCAGATCGCCCATTTCATTGAGCAATGCGATCTCGCGATTGCGTTGTCGAAGCTCGTCGAGGCCGCGCGCGAGATTCGCATTGGCCTCCTGCAGTGCCTCCTCCGCCTGCTTGCGCTGGCTGATGTCCTCCCAACTCCCTTCGTAATACAGCACGTGTCCTTTGGCGTCGCGCACGGCGCGGGCGCTGTCACGCACCCAGATCACCGCGCCGTCACTCCTGCGCACCCGCGCTTCGAAATCGCGCACCAGACCGTCGCGATTCATCAATGCTTCCCACCGCTTGCGATCGTCGGGGATTGCGTAGAGGTCAGCTGCGCCGAGTCGCATGTATGATTCGCGATCGGGGTAGCCCATCATGTGAATAATCGCAGGGTTGGCATCCACGATCTGGCCTGCCGGTGTGGTTCGATACAGCCCCACGGGAGCGCCCTCGAACAGGCTGCGGTAACGAGCCTCGGCCTGTTTGAGCGCTTCCTCTCCCTTTTTGTACTCGGTGATGTTGCGCGAGATGCCGACGATACCGGTCACCCGTCCCTCGGCGTCGAAGATGGGCACTTTAGTGGCCAGAAACCAGCGCGGTTGCCCATCCCGGGTGGGGTTGAACTCGGCCCGGTCGACGATGGGCTGGCCGGTCTGGACTATCTTTTGCTCTTCGGTAAAAAACACACGCGAAAGTTCCGGCGTCTGAAAATCGAAATCAGTTTTCCCGAGGGCCTCCTGCGGGTCGTCGACTCCCAGGACGGCGGCCTGCGCCCGGTTGATGCGAGTGAAGCGCGAGGCGGTGTCTTTGAAGTAGAGGCTGTCGGGGATGTTGTCCATGAGGGATTGCAACTGGTCGCGCTCGTAGGCAAGTATTTCCTCTCCCTTCTTCCGCTCCGTGATGTCGCGGATGATGGCAAGGCCGCCGGTGATCTCGCCGGCCTCGTCGAACAGCGGCGAATAGTGCGCCTCGACAAATCCCGTCTGGCCCGACTCCGGCACGGAGTACGGCTTGTCGTGAAGGACGGCGATTTTGCCGGCAAGAGCTTCGTGGAAGAATTCGTCCTCGCCGGTTTCCTTGAGTTCAGGAAAGACCTCGAACGCGTTCTTGCCGATCGTCTTCAGCGGGCTGACGCCGGTGACGCGCTCCATTCCCGGATTCCAAACCGTGTATCGGCACTCGAGATCGAAGGCGAATATGCCGTCAACACTGCTTTCGATCAATCGCTTGAAGACCGCCAGCACTTGGGAATTGGCGCGGAGCAGTTCCTGCGAAGTCAGTTCAAGGGAATGCTCCAGCATCTGGCGGTCTTCGTCGGCCTGCACATAAGCGTCGTTGACAGCCTGGATGAAGTCGCGCCACTCCTTCGACGGTGGCTCCAGACCATTCAAATGCCGCTTCAACTGGCGTTGTAGAAGACGATGCACTGACGTCACAGCAAATCCCCGAGTCTTCCCCCTTTCTTGTTCAACCACGGTACGGTTGTTGAGCAATTCCTGGCTTACCTCCCGATGAATTGCGGCCTCCGCTTCTCCCTGAAAGCCTCGTAGAAAGCGCGGTGGTCTGCGCCCATCATCATTAATGCCTGGGCTTGGGCCTCCGACTCCAGCGCGGAGACCAAGTCCATATTCCATTCATTGTTCACCATCAGCTTCGTCAGGCCGATGGCGAGGGATGGGCCGTTGGCCAGCCGCTCGGCCAATGCGCCCACCGTGGCGCCAAGTTGCTCGAGCGGGACGACGCGGTTGACGAGGCCGATGCGTTCGGCGGCGGCGGCGTCCACGTCGTCGCCCAGCATCAGCAACTCCATCGCCCTGCCCTGCCCGACGACGCGAGGCAAGAGGTAAGCCGCGCCCATGTCGGCGCCGGTAAGACCGACGCGGGTGAAGAGAAACGCGAACTTCGCCGCCTCAGCCATGATGCGCAAATCGCAGGCGAGAGCGATCACCGCGCCTGCCCCGGCCGCCGTGCCGTTGATCGCGGCGATAATCGGCTTGTCGAGCAGGCGCATGTTTCGGATCAGATGTCCGGTCATGCGGCAGAAGTCCAGGTGGCCGCGCATGTCCCGGTCGAGCACTTCGCCGATGATCTCGTGAACGTCGCCGCCGGAGCAAAACGCGCGGCCCGCGCCGGTGATCACGACGACCTTCACAGCTTCGTCGTAGCGCAGACTCTCGAACAGATCGCGCAGTTGCGCGTAGGTCTCCAGCGTGAGCGCATTCAGGACTTCAGGGCGATTCAGCGTGATCGTCGCTATGGAATTTTCAACGTTGTAGAGGAAATTGTTGTCAGACATCAATATTATCCACAAAGTGCTTGTACGTGCCGTCCGCCAATTTGGCCTTGACCTCGGCCACCATCTCAGGAGGCATCACTTTGTAAGTGTTGCCTTCCTTCGGCTGAGGCGTTGCAGTCAAATTCCCTGCCGCATACATCTGCAGGGCTTCGGTCATCAGCTTGCCCGCCAACGTAATCGTCTCGCGAACGAGTTTTTCGTACGTGTCGCCGCGATGAACCGGGATGGTGCGCCGCAGGACAATAGGGCCGGTGTCAATGTTCGGGTCAATTAAGTGACAGGTGCATCCGATGGGAATGTCGTAATAGATCGACCACGCCACCGAGGCCGATCCGCGCACCTCAGGCAAAAGCCCGGGGTGCGAGTTGAGCGTCCCATCCTTCGGGATGGCGAGGATATTCGGGCGGATGATTCGCGTGCCGCCGAGGACGACGAGATCGGGCTGGGCTTCCTTCAACAGTTGCTCACATTCCGTCTTATTATGATGAGGGGCTTCGACGCGCCGGATGCTCCGGCCAGCCAGCAGTTCGGTGAAAGTCGGCGGGATAGGCTGGCCCTGGATGCGGTTGTAGAATTTCTGACGCTCCTCGTCAGCCACCGGCGAGTTCTCCTCGATAACGATCGCTGGCTCGAAGCCCGCCGCGAGGAGTTGCGACAACATCTCGCGGCCATAGGGATGTTCTTTCAAAACGAGGAAGGCGTAGCGGAACGTCATTGCTACACCACCTCCGGTCTCTCAGTTGGGTATTTCTCATACAGTCGTTCGACCATTACGCGCCGGAAGCGCGACATGGCTTCGTAGACCTCGGCGTAGGAAGTATACAGCGGCGCGATGCCGAGGCGGATGTTGTCGGGAAAGCGGAAGTCGGGGACGACGTGAACGTCTTCGATCAACGCGCGGTCGATCCGCAGGCCGTCAGGGTGGCCGAGCGAGACGTGCGATCCCCGGCAGTTCGCGTCGCGCGGCGAATTGAGCGTAACGCCCAACGGTTCGAGCCAGGCTTCCCACAACGAGATCAGATACTCGGTCTGCCGCACCGACTTGGCCCGCAGGCGATCTACGCCAGCCTCCAGCAACAGATCGACAGCCGGCTCGACGGCGGCCAACGAGAGCGTCGCCGTGGTGCCGGTGAGGAAACGCTTGAGTCCCGGCGCGGGTTGATAGTTCAGCCCGAAGTCGAATTGCGCTCTCTGCCCGAACCAGCCCCAGATCGGATTGACGAGTCGCTCCTGCAAACCGCGCCGGATGTAAAGAAAAGCGGCGGAGCCGGGGCCGCCGTTGAGATACTTGTAGGTGCAGCCGACGGCCAAATCCACCCCAGCCTCGTTCAACGCCAGCGGCATCGCGCCGACCGAGTGGCACAAATCCCACAACATCAGCGCACCCGCGCGATGAGCGATCTCGGTAATCGCCGGCATATCGTAGCGATAGCCGCTTTTGAAGGCGGTGTGAGTCAACGTAACCAGCGCGGTGTCGTCGTCAACACCCTCCGCCAGCGCATCGTTTGCGACTGTCAGCCCGTCTGTCGAGTGAACGACGTGAAGCCGGCGATCCTGCCCGGCCAATTTGATCGCGCCCTGCAGGATGTACAAGTCCGATGGAAAATTGAGATCGTCGGTGACGACTTTGCCCCGGCCCGGCCTCGCCTCGAGCGCCGCCATGACGAGTTTGAAGAAGTTGACTGCGGTGGAGTCGCAGAGGATGACCTCGTCGGCCTGCGCGCCGATGAGTTGCGCGATCTTCGCGCCGATGCGTTGCGGCGCGGTGAACCAGCCTTCATTCCAGCCGCGAATGAGTCTGCCGCCCCATTCTTTCTCGATCACTTCGCGCATCCGCGCGATGGTGCGCTTCGGCAGACGCCCGAGCGAATTGCCGTCGAGGTAGATCAGATCGGGATCGTCGATCACGAATTCATCGCGAAAGCGAGCGAGATCGTCTTGCCGGTCGAGTTCGCGGGCGTCTTCAAGGGTGTGTGGGGGTGTGGGGGTGTTCACTCAATACCTCCCCAGCCTCGTCCTCGCCGCCCACAGCGACTCGAAGAAGCGCGGGCGGACTTGCGGCGTGGGGAAGACGCGGCCCTTGCCCTGCAGGCCCATGCCGGCGGTCTCGCGCAGATACTCGGGGCCGAGGAAGCCGGTTCCCGACTTCTCGCCGATCATCGTCTGCACCATCGTGGCGTGGTGAACGCGCCAGAGGCGGAAGAACTCGTCGAACTCCAGCAACACGTCGGCAAGTTCCGCGAGGTCGGCGTGAGGGTTGTGCCTGTCGGCGGCGGTGAATATTTCGACGACGTCTTTGACGCCTCGCCGTTCGAGAAGATGCTTGAAGGCCTCGGGCAGGCTCGGCTGTGCCAGACGACGCTTCTGGGCCGGCGTGAGCAGACGGATATCGAGGCGCGGACTGCCCTGAAGAAACTCGGCGTGCGCCGCGTCTCCCTTCAGCCCGGCGACGATCTCGATCTCGCGGAACTGATACGACTCGGTGCCGGAGGATGGAGAAAGGCCGCGCACGTTGGTCACGCCGTCCACGACTTTAGTCTCACCGCGAAAACGGAGAAAATCGAGCGGCAACATCGTCGCCGGAATGTGAATCTGCTCGACGAGCAGTTTCTGAATCTTCACTACGCGGCCCAGTCGGCGCGTCGCCGTCAGGACGTCTGCCGTCGCGACCGTCAACAACCCGATGACCGAATCCAGTTCGCCCAGGATCGCCTTGAACCACAACTCAAAAGCCTGATGAACGACGATGAACATCAACTCGTCGGGCGACACACACTCGGCGGGCGCAATCGCCGTGGGCGGCTCTCCTTTAGGCGACCAGTCGGCCTTGACGCCGTTTTGGAGAGACAAGAGTTCGGGCAAGGCGACAAAGTCCGCATAGGCGGGAGCGCGCGAGCGAGGGCCGGCGGGCGCGATCGTTTCCTTGAGCAAGCGCAGGTAGCGCGGTCGCCACGCCGAGAAGCGGGAGAGATATTCGTTTCCGGCTTCGACGAAAGGCTGAAGGCTCAAGGAGGCAGGAGGGTTCATCCCTTCGCCTTCATCCTTCAGTCTTTTCTTCAGCCGACGGGTAAGCAACGCAAGTTCGGCGAACTGTGGCGACAGCGCCGAACCGGCCGAGGTCCGCAATGCGATGCGGAAACCGGCGTCGCGAGCCAGGATCGAGCCCGCGACATCCGTCTGGTGATCGAGCAACTTGATCAGACTGGAGCAACGGCGCAGGAGTTTCGCGGGTTCGTGAGTTTGCGTCTCGCCAGCCGCGAGGTCGGCGAGCGCCGCGCGCAGGTCGGAGATCAGAACGGCGAACCAGAGTTCGCAGGCTTGCAGTGCAAGGATGGCGAGGGTTTCGGCAGGATGATCGGCGCGAGGGCGCTGGAGGGTCAGCAGGCGAGGGACGCGGATGTAAGTACAGTAGTGCGTCTGGAATTCGCAGGCAACTTCGTGCCCGCAGTCGGGATCGTCTTTCCACAGCGCGGGTCGAGGCATGATCAACGGCGCGCCGTTTGCAACTGCGCGGTGGCCCATTCGGCGTCTACCTTGTCCAATGGATTCATTCCGGGAAGAAGTGGTTTTCACGCCGGCCTCCTGCACGAAGAGAAAGAGGCGGAGCCGCCCTCAACTCCGCCCTTTCGGTGCGACCGGGCGGGCGCTCCGCGCCTCACTTCCCTTTGACTTCCGTCCAAATCTTGTCGTACAACGGCAGGGCATCTCCGACATCGTCGATGCGATGGCCTTTCTTGATAACATCCGCCGGCGTGTTGGTGATCGGCGAATTGATGTACGGGTTATAAATGTCCGGTTGATTGGCTTTGGCGTAATCCAGCGCGGCTTTGTTGGGATTGGTGTAGGGAAAATCTCTCAGCATGGTCCAAAACACATCGCCTTGCAGAGAGTAGTTGAGCCAGGCATAGGCCGCGTCGGGATGCGGCGCGCCGACGGGAATGGCGTAGTTATCCTGCCAGAGGATAGCGCCTTCGGTCGGGTAAACGTATTGGATGGACGGCTTTTCCTTCTGGGCCAGGAAGGCTTCGCCCGTCCACGTCATGCCCAGATCGACGTCGCCCGCGATGAGCGCCGTTTTCGGGCTGTCGCTGTCGAAGAGTTTGACGTTGGGCACGAGTTGGGCCAGCTTGGCCTTGGCCTCGTCGAGTTGTTTGGGGTCCTTCGTATTCACGTCGTAGCCGAGCGACAGCAGAGTCATTCCGATGACGGCGCGGGAGTCGTCGAGGAATACCATCTTGCCGGCGTACTCCGGCTTCCACAGGTCGGCCCACGCCTTGGGCGGGTTGGAAACCTTGTCGGTATTGACCACGAGCGAGTCGGTGCCCGCCTGATACGGCAGGGTGTATTCGTTGTTGGGATCGAACGAGAAGTTGAGATAGTTCGAATCGAGATTGCCCCAATTCGGGAGTTTGCCTTTGTCGAGTTTCTGAATCAGCCCCTGCCGGATCATCAGGCTCACGATGAAGTCCGTCGGCTGAACCAGATCGTAGTTCGTGCCGCCCTTCGAGAGTTTGGCGTACATTTCCTCGTTCGAGGAATACTCGTCGCGGTTGACTTTGATCCCGTAGATCAACTGAAAGCAGTCGATCATGTCTTGCGGGATGTACTCGGTCCAGACAAACAGATTGACTTCCTTTGACGTGACATCCGTCTTCGGCTGAGGCTCCGGGCACGCAAAGCCCGACGCGGCCGTCTTTCCCCCACCGCCTGCCGGCGTGGCCGGCGGGGCCGCGGTCGCCGCCGGAGCGGCCGTAGTCGCCGCGCCCCCGCCGCAGGCCGCCAGAATCAAGCTGAGGCCAGCGACCGCGATCAGCCCCTTCGATAGATTGGTGCGTAGGTTGAACATTCTTCCTCTCCTTTGATGAGCATTGAGCCTGTGATGCATGAAGCGCGAATCACGCATCACGTATCACGAGTCACGCCTCACGCTGCACTCTCTGCGAGATCGCCAGCGCCGCCAGCACAGTAAATATCCACACGGTGGACAGCGCGTTGACTTCGGGCGTGATGATGCGCCGCAAAAGACCATAAACGTAGATGGGCAGTGTCGTCGAGCCTGGGCCGTTGGTGAAAAAGGTGATCACAAAATCATCGAGCGACAGAGTGAACGCCAATAGTCCACCCGACAGCACCCCCGGCGCGATGATCGGCAATGTGACGCGCCAGAACGTCACCCATTCGTCCGCGCCCAAATCCATCGCCGCCTCCTCGATGGCTTTGTCGAAGCCATGCAAGCGGGCGCGCACGACGAGCGCCACGAACGGAATGCTGAAGGCGATGTGCGAAACGATCACTGTGCCCAGTCCAAGCGCCAGGCGGTCGTCACCCTGCAATCCGAAAGCCGAGTTGAGCCATCGGAACAGCGCGCTGAAGAGCACCAAAATCCCGATGCCCATCACAATCTCCGGGATGACGATCGGGATGTAGAGAGACACTTCGGAGAAAGTCTTGGCCGGGAACGCATACCGCTGTAACGCCAGCGCGGCCATCGTCCCGATAATCGTGGAGGCAACGGTCGAGACGATGGCAATGGTCATCGTGTTCCTGGCCGCCGAGAGCACTTCGCCGTTCTTGAACAGCACACAGAACCAATAGAAGGGGCCGCACGGCCCTTTGTTGACGACGCCTTCAAAGATCACGTTCGTCTTGGACGAGTTGAACGCGAACACCACCAGCACGACGATGGGCGCATACAGGAAAACGTAGACGAGGAGCGAGGCCAGCGTGATCCAGAGAGAACGGCGGTTGCTCATGCGGAGGCGATCTCTTCGCCGAAGCCGAAGGTGCGGGTGTAGAAGATCGTCACGATCAGCGTCATCACCATGAGGAGAATTGACGCGGCCGAACCGAAGGCCGGGTCGCGGGCGTCGAGGAATTGCCGCTGGATGAGATTGCCCACGAGAATCACCTGCCGCCCGCCGAGGATGTCGGAGACGATGAAGGTGCCCATCACCGGGATGAAGACGAGGATCGTCCCGGCCACGACTCCCGGCATGGAAAGAGGCAGAGTGACGCGCAAGAACGTCCTGAGCGGATTCGCGCCCAGATCGGCGGCGGCCTCGAAGAGCGAGCTGTCAATCTTCTCCAGCGAGGTGTACATCGGCAAAATCATGAACGGCAGGAATTCGTACACCATGCCCACCAGCACCGCGCCGGGAGTGTAGAGCATCTCCAGCGGCTTGAATGGCAAGTTCAGCACTCCGAGCGCCGATCCGATAAGCCCGTTCAGAACTCCCTGCGTTCGCAAGATCATGATCCAGGCGTAGACCCGGATGACGAAGTTGGTCCACAGAGGCACGAGGATGAGGAACAACAGCAGATTGCGGTGCCCGGCCGGCGCGCGCGCGACGAAATAGGCGAGCGGGTAACCGACGGCGATGACGAGCGCCGTCGTCTGAAAAGCCAGAACGAGCGAGCGCCACAAGATCGTCAAATAGAGATCGTCGAAGCACGGCGGCGGAACGTCGCCGCACGGCGTGTCGTAGTTGTAGCCGGCCAATCGCAGATAATTGTGGAACGAGAATCCGAAGATGACGTTGCCGTCCGGGTCGCGTCCGCCGACCGAGGAGATCATCACCACGATGAGCGGGATGATCAGAAGGCCGATCATCCACAGCAGTGACGGAGAAATCAGACCGAGGCCGCGCAGGTTGTCCTTGTCGCGGAGGGAGCGAAGAAAGGCGGTCACGGATTCACTCCACGAGAACTCTGGCGGCGGCTTCGGCGAACGACACGGTCACTTCGTCGCCGACGCGAGCCAGCGGCGTCGAGGCGGAATCGGTGTTCTGCTCGCGGACGCGCACTCGGTGATCGCCGGCGAACCGCACGCCGTAGTGGGTGTCCGTCCCGATGTAGACCAGGTCCTCGACGCGGCCCGCGAAGGCGTTGGCCGCGCCGGACGTGGGCCGAAGGTGAATCTTCTCGGGGCGGACGGCGATGGTCACCGATTGCCCGTGGGCGAGGCTGTTCTCGCTCTCAGCTCTCACGGTAATTCCGCCGTCCACTTCCACGACCGTGGTCTTGCCCTTCTGCTCTTTCACAGTCCCGCGCAGAAAATTCGTCTCGCCGATGAAGTCGGCGACGAAGCGGCAGTTGGGCCGCTCGTAGATATCCGCCGCGCCGCCGACCTGCAGGACTTCGCCGCCGCTCATCACCGCGATGCGGTCACTCATCGTGAGCGCTTCTTCCTGATCGTGCGTCACGTAGATGAACGTGATGCCGACTTCGCGTTGGAGCGTCTTGAGCTCGAGTTGCATCTCTTTGCGGAGTTTGAGGTCGAGCGCACCAAGCGGCTCGTCGAGCAACAGCACTTCGGGCCGGTTGATGAGCGCCCGTGCCAGCGCGATGCGTTGTTGCTGGCCGCCGGAGAGCTGCTTGGGCTTGCGTTTCTCCATTCCGGGCAGGCGCACCATGCGCAGGGCTTCGGTCACGCGCGGCGCGATGTCGGTTTTGGGCACACGCTTCATCTCCAAGCCGAAGGCGACGTTTTCGCCCACCGTCATGTGAGGGAAGAGAGCGTAGTTCTGAAAAACGGTATTGACCGGACGCTGGAAGGGCGGCGTTTCGCCCATGTGCCGATCGTGGATCATAACTGCGCCGGTCGTCGGAAGTTCGAACCCGGCGATCATCCGCAGCGACGTCGTCTTGCCACACCCCGACGGCCCCAGCAGCGAGAAAAACTCGCCGTCGTGGATTTGAAGCGACACGTGTTTGACGGCATACACTTCCTCACCGGACGGGCCAGGGAAGCGCTTGACGACATCGCGCAGTTCGACGGCGAATTGGGGCACGGGCGACCTCCGAATGGAATGGGATAAGAACCGGAGGGAATTCTATAGCAGAATGACTGGGCGTCAAGCGGCCCTCACCCCCGGCTCCTCTGCCGAAGCGCGCTTTTCCGCTTCGGCAGAGGGGAACAGGCGACTCCCTCTTTTCCGTTGGCGCTCAGGAGATGCGACCGGGGGGTGAGCCCTTGCCGTTCACAACGCCCAACTGATGGAAGTAATAGTCGAACCACGTGTTGGACCAGCCCCACAACGTCGAATCGCGAACGATACGCATGACCTCGGCGCGGGGCACTTTGGCCTCGCCGGCCAATACGGCGGCGTCGTGACGGCTGATGGCGAGGGTGCGCACTGCAAACAACAGCGGCCACATGCAGGCCAGCCGGATGCGGTGATGCCACGCAGGGATCGCTTGAACGTAAGCCTTGCCCGCCAGCAGGTGGCGCTCGGCTTTGTCGGCGATCATCTCGACGACTTGCATGGCCTGCGACTGATACTGAGGGTCGAACAGGTCTTGTGGCGCGATGTTGACCGCGGCGAAGAAATTGAGCGGGACGTACACCCAGCCTCGCTCGAAATCCTTTCGGAGTCCTCGGATCACGTTGACCGTCTGGAGGGCGAGGCCAAACTCGCGGGCCAGGGGCATCAGCAGATCCTTGCGAACGTTGATACCGTCGGCGTGCCAGGCGAAGAGGTGCGTCACGAGGTAGCCGACGCGCCCGGCCACTTCGTGCATGTAATCGTCCATGTCGGCTTCCTGCAGGACGACCGGGCCGCGCGCCTGCCAGCGGGCCATGCCCTCGGTCGTGTCGCGCACGCTGCTGATGATGGTCTGCTGAACTTCAGCCGGCAGGCGGCCCATCACCGCCAGCACCTCGGCGGCGTGGCGAGCGACATCCGCGTCGGGGCTGGGATCGTCCACGTTGCTCAACTGCACAGTCAAGGTCTCGACCCGCACCTCGCCGCTGAGCACCTGCCCCCAAAGGTGAATAAGCGCCACCTTCCGCTCCGGCGGCATGATTCTCAGCAGAAGATAGGCGATGGCAATCGCTTCGCCCAATATGCCCGGCAGCCGCTCGATAGAAAGGGCGAATGTCCGGCTGGCTGCCCGGAGCATGTCGCGATGCGTAATCAATGAATCACCATCCCATGAAATGAAACACCGCCACCGGGCAATGGTGGCGGCCTGACTCCCCCATTCAGCCCGTCGGGAACCGGGCCGCAGTCTATCACGTTTCTCTTCACCCGCCAGCCTGGGCGCGATCCGGAGCGCGCAGTGCCGACTCCGGCAACCAGATTTCCACCCGGCACCCCCCCTGCGGACGCGACAGCACCGAGAGATGTCCGCCCAGCACGGCCAACAGTGTGCTGTGGAATAGCAGGCCGTGCCCGCCGATAACGGCGGCCTCATCCGCGTCCGAGCCGGCCAGGCCGCGCTTGCCGCTTTCGACACTCCGATGCAGAAGCCGACTCTGGAGCAGGCCGACGCCATCGTCCTCGACGACGGCCCAGAGGCCGCGCTCGTGCCGCAGCGTCACCGTCAGCGCCAATGGCCGCGCACTGTCGTCGCCTCGCCCGTGGCGTGCGGCGTTGCGCACCGCTTCGACCACGGCGTGGTAGACGATCTCCGCGGGGATGCCGGTGGGCGATTCCGGCGAAGCCGCTTCGAGCGCCCGGTCAACCCGCCATGTGACTCGCTCGAATTGATCGGCGAATTCGGATTCGACCGTCGCACGAAGCGCCGCCGTCAGCCCCTCGCGGTCGAGCGCCGGGTGGACGGGAGCGGTCGTCTGTACCAGCGCCGACAGTGTGCGGTGGGCCTCGGTCAGCCCGGCGAGCGTCGCATCGCGTTCGGAGCGGGTCAGGCTGACGAGATCAGACGATCCAGCGTGATTCGCCTTCTGAAGATTCTCCAACGCGTCGGCCAGGCGCGGCAATACGTCTTCGTGGATCACGCGCTCGTGGCGGGCGCCGAGGGTCTTGAGTTCCGATGCGCGGTGGCGGAGCAGTTCCATCAAAATGCCGACCACCTGCTCGCCGGCCAGCCGGTCAAGCAGTCGCTCTGCCGCCGCGCGCGCCAGATCGATTTCTTCAGCCGTGTAAACTGTCCCGTCGATCTTCGGCCCGAGCCGCAAGACACCGGCCGGGCCGCGAACGGTCTGCAATGTGAGATCGTAGCCGGCGCCGCGCGCTTCGACGGTCGAGCGCGGGGAGCGGTAAGTGATCACCAGGGGTGTTCGCGGCGACTCGGACGTCAGTGTGAGCGTCGCCCCGGCCGCGCCCAACGCATCTTCGCACAATGCTTCAAGCAATCGATTCGCCTCAGACAGCGCGCCCGGCTGCCCTCCCAACAGCCGGTCGCTAAGTGGCAGACTGGCGACGAAAGGGCGCAGGCCGGTGACGAATTTTTGTTGATCCTGATAACTTCGCCACGTAAACAGCGCATAGGCTCCGACGGCGAGGCAGGCCAATAACGTGAGGCTGTAGATCGGCGGCACGTCGGTTTTGAGCAGAAGCATCACGACGAAGGCCGTGCCAATCGTGAGCAGCACGACGCTTCGCCAATGACGAAAGAAGCCCCGGCGCGGCAATGGCCTCTCGGTGAAGACTTCGTACGACAGCACCGCGCGGCCGAGCAAAATGATCGTGGCCGAGATCAAGGCCGTCACGACGAAGTCCGCCAGCCGCAAAAGGCCGAACGTCACGGTGTCCTGATGAGCGATGGGCAGCGCGTTGCGGACGGTCCAGATCGCAGTGAAACCGACGATGAAGCTCGCGGCGAGCAGAAGCCCGTTGATGCCGATCAGCCAGGGGCGCGCTCTCAGCTGGACGCGCGGCTCGGCCCGTTGCGCCTGCCGCCGCACCATCGCCAGAAGCGACAGGCCGTAGCACAACACGACGTAGACGACGTACAGCCAAACGAGCGGCGTGGCGTCCAGCGGCCCGCGCACAGTGAGGAAGCCGCCGAGCACGAGGCCCGAATAATCAACGAACGGGTTCGCGGCGATCATCAGGGCGAGGATGGCCGCGCCCAGCCCGGCCAGCGCGTACGGCGCGAAGCGATCCCAGCCCTGCGCTCCGCCGGTCAGATTCGCGCTCCGGCGATTCACCAGATACCACGCCAGCGGCGCGGCGCCGGCCGGGAGCCAGGTGAGCCGCCACCAGAATTCCATTCCCGGCCCGAGCGTCTTGACGCCGAGCGAAAGGATAATGGTGTGACTTAAAAAGAACATCGCCGACAGCAGCAGGCCGGATCCGCCGGCGATGACGGGCCAGTGACGACGGTCGCCGCTCAACAGCACCGTCAGCCCCAGCCACAACGCGGCGAGCGTGTTGAACAGCGATAGCGCCAGCGCGAGTTTATCGGCCAGGCCCGATTCGATGATCGTTTCCACTGTGCAGCGCATTCCTCCACGGGTAATAGTAGTCTGCGAATGGAAAGTGGTCAAGCGGAAATTATCGTTGCCAAGCAAACGCCACGGGCTTATAATTCTTTGCAAGGAGTAGTGTGTGGTTTGCGTCGAACTGACTGCGAAACAAATACTTGTAGGACTTATGCAGTTGGCCCGGCGAACTTAACCACGAAGCCACAAAGACACGAAGAAAGCCTTTGTGATTCCTTTGTGCCTTCGTGTCTTCGTGGTGAGAATACACTTCAAGTGCGTAACTCCTAACTCAATTGATGTGAGGGGATACATTCGCCATCAGAAAGCCGGCGAGGGCGGAAATGCGGAAACTGAGGCGGCCATTCAGTCGCTGTTGCGCGAGTTCAATCCCGGCCTCGACCTCCCTCGGCCGCTCGGGGCTCTGCGTGACGAAGATAAGCCCGGCGCGGTGTGTTTCCGCACTACCCCTGAATTGCACGCCGGTTATGATCGAGGCGCACTCGGAAATCCCGAAGGCTACGACCTGCGTCCTTCTCCCGCGCAGGGGAGAGGGGCTAGGGGTGAGGGGTTACCAGTGATAGTGTAGTGCCTGAGTAAACTGCTATGCTCCGCCCTCTCTTCATTCACCTCTCTCACGCCCCATGGGCCCGCCAGTTCATCACCCGCTTCGTCTTCGCCCGGCGCGCCGCCTCCCGCTTCATCGCCGGAGAAACCCCGGAGGACGCGATCCGCGTCATCAGAGGACTCAACGCGAAAGGAATCTCGGCCTCCGTCGATCACCTCGGCGAGAACGTCCTGTCCGAATCCGACGCCACACGCGCGGCGGACGATTATCTGACGATCCTCGATCAAATTTGCGCCTCGGGCGTGAAGTCGCACGCCTCGGTCAAACTCACGCAACTTGGCCTCGATCTCGGCGAGAGCGTGTGCCTCAACAACATGCGCCGCATCCTCAGCCGCGCCCGCGACTGCGGGACGTTCGTGCGCGTTGACATGGAGGGCAGTGATTATACCGAGCGGACGCTGACCGTGGTCCGTACGCTCAAGCATGATTACGGCTTCGACAACGTCGGCGCCGTGATTCAGTCGTACCTGTATCGTAGCGAGAAGGACGTTCGCGAGTTGGCCGAAGAGGGGGTGCGCGTGAGGCTGTGCAAGGGCGCGTACAGCGAACCGCCGGATCGCGCCTTCCCGAAAAAGAAGGACGTGGACGGAAACTACGTCAAGTTGACGCGCATCCTTTTGGAGGCAGTCTCGGCGAAACCGGCAAACGGCAACGGCCTCTATCCCGCCATTGCGACGCACGACGAAAAAATGATCCGGGCCGCCAAGTCCTATGCGGTCGAGAAGAAGGCGCCGCGCGAAGCGTTCGAGTTTCAGATGCTTCACGGCATCCGTCGCGATCTGCAAGAGTCGCTCGTGCGCGAAGGTTACAACGTGAGAGTCTACGTCCCCTACGGCTCTGAATGGTATCCTTACGTCATGCGTCGTCTGGCCGAGCGTCCCGCAAACTTGTGGTTCATTCTCTCTAACATCTTTCGCTGAGCGGACATCTCCTCCGCTAACTTGACACGCGTCCCCATCCCGACGATACTACGCTCACGCCAGCCAAGGGAGATGTAATGACTGAGTCAGCGTGGGTCGGCAAGACTTTGCTCGGGAGATACCAGATCGTCGAGTTGCTCGGCCAGGGCGGTATGGCCGAAGTGTACAGGGGCGACGACCCGAACCTGGGTCGCGCGGTCGCGATCAAACTCATCCACCGCCACCTCGCAAGCGAACCCGGCTTTCTGGAACGCTTCGAGCGCGAGGCCCGCGCCATCGCCCGACTGCGCCATCCCAACCTCGTTCAAGTCTTCGACTTCAATCACGAAGGCGACGTGTACTTCATGGTAATGGAGTACATTGACGGCCCGACTCTGCAAACGCGCCTGCGCGAACTGACAGTGCGCGGCGAGCGCCTCCCCCTGCCCGAGGTCGTCGGCATCATGAGCAAACTGGTCGACGCGATCCACTACGCACATACCAGCGGCATGATCCATCGCGACCTGAAACCTTCGAACATCATGTTCACGGGCAGGGGCGAGCCGGTCATCGCCGACTTCGGCCTGGCGCGCATCGTCGGCGGCGTCTCGCACACCGTCACCGGCGCGGTCATCGGCACGCCGCTCTACATGTCGCCCGAACAGGGCCGGGGCGATCCCAGCGACGAACGCAGTGACATCTATTCGCTCGGCGTGATTCTGTACGAAATGGCCACCGGCGTTGTGCCTTTCACCGGCGACACGCCGATCTCGGTGATGATGAAACACGTCACCGAACCGCTGAGATCGCCGCTCGCGGTCAACCCGGACATCCCGCCGCTGCTCGCGCAAGTGATCGAGACGGCGCTGGCCAAGAACCCCGCCGATCGATTCGCCACCGCCGAAGCGATGTCCGCCGCGCTCACGCTCGTCAAGGCGCGACTGCCGGCCACCAAACCCCCAGGCCGAGCATCGCCCTCGCCGAGCGATCCGGCCACAGTGATCGAATCGCCGGTACCCGCGGCCACAACGCCTGCGCCAAGGCGGGTAGAATCCGGCCGACGTCCAGAGGCGGCGCAAGCCGCCTCCGTTTCATCGGCAAGAGCACAACCGGCAGAAAGAGTCTCCGCGCCGCCGCCGGTAATTGCCGAGCCGCGGGTTGCGACGCCAATGCGCCCCGTGCCTTCACCAGCCCGCGCGCCCGGAATGCCGCAGGCCGAAGCGAAACCCCCAGCCGGCCGATCCTGGATGACGATAGGCGCGGTGGCGATTGTCGGCGTCTGCCTGTTGGCCGCAATCGTCGCCGGCGTGTTCGCGATTCCGCGATTGACCGGATCGGCCAACACGCCTGTGCCGACCACCGGCCTCGCGACAAGCGCGCCCGGCGTCCTTGCCACCGCGCCGCAGATTGCCACGATCGCGCCAACGGGGACACCGGGACAAGTTGCCCACGCGACCGGCACCGCATTGCCCGCCGTCACCGATACGCCGCCGGCCGTCGAGGGCTTGATCGAGATTCCGGCGGGCGAGTTCATTCGCGGCAGTGACAGCGCCGGAGCCGAGTCGCGGCCCCAGCGTCGGATTGCGCTGAAAGCCTTCTTGATTGACAAGACCGAAGTCACCAACGCGCAGTTCGCCGAATTCGTCAAGGCGACCGGACACAAAACGTACTTTGAATCGCTCGGCCGCACGAAGAACATCTGGAGCGTGCCGCGCCCCAATACCGCCGCCGACTCGCTTCCCGAATACCCGGTCGTGTTCATCACGTGGGACGATGCGCATGCGTTCTGCAAATGGGCGGGCAAGCGCTTGCCGACCGAGGCCGAATGGGAAAAGGCGGCGCGCGGCGCGGACGGCAACATATTCCCCTGGGGGAACGATTTCGATCCCGCGCGCTCCAACTCCGCGCTCAATCCAAACTCGCCCAATGGCACGATGCCCGTCGGCTCGTTTCCCGACGGCGCGAGTCCCTTCGGCGTGCTGGACATGTCGGGCAACGTGTGGGAGTATGTCAGCGATTGGTATTCAGGAACATACTTCGCCATTTCGCCCGACGCCGATCCGCCCGGCCCGGCCTCCGGCAGTGGTCAGGTGCTGCGCGGCGGCGGCTGGTTCAACGACAAACAGATTCACCTGAGCGCGATTTTCCGCGACCGGGGCACGCCGGACTTCGGGGACGAGGCCACCGGTTTTCGTTGTGCGAAGGACGCGCCTTGAAAAATCAAGTCGCCGTCGTCACCGGATCGGCGCACCGCGTTGGCAAAGGGATCGCTCTCGGCCTCGCGGCGCGCGGGGCGAACATCGTGGCGCATTACAATCGCGCCGCGGCCGAGGCCGCCCAGACGATCGCCGAGATCGCCGCGCTCGGCGTCGAGGCGCTGGCCGCGCAGGCGGATCTCTCGACGCCCTCGGGCGCGGATAGGCTCTTCGAGACGACGCTCGCGCGCTTTGGACGCATCGACGCGCTGGTCAACTCGGCGGCGGTCATGGAAAAGCTGGACATCCTCTCGCTCACCGCCGACGACTGGGATCGCGTGATCAACACGAATCTCCGTGGGCCTTTTCTGTGCAGTCAGCGCGCCGCGCGCCAGATGATGAAACAAGAGGCCGGTGGCACGATCGTCAACATCGCCGACGTCTCCGGCCTTCAGCCGTGGGCCAAGTATCCGGTGCATTCGGTCAGCAAGGCCGGTTTGATCATGTTGACGCAGGTGATGGCGAAGGGCCTCGGCCCGAAGGTGCGCGTCAACGCCGTGGCCGCCGGCCCCGTGCTTCGAGCGCCAGAGTGGAGCGAGGAGCGTTTTCAGGCAGTGGCGGCGCATTCCGCACTGAAGCGCGCCGGCACGCCCGACGACGTTGCCCGTGCGGTCATCTTTCTTTTGGAGAATGACTACATCACCGGGGAGACGATCGTCGTGGATGGCGGGGGACGATTGTTCTGAGGAGATTCATGACTGACCGCAAGACTCAAATTCTGAAACGATTGACCGACGAAGGGATCAAGGCGGCGGAGTTCCTTCGAAGACTCGGCCCGGAGGCGTGGGAACAGCAGGTCTACACAACGGGCGGCCACTGGCGCGTGCGCGAAGTGTTGTGCCACTTCGTCAGCGCCGAGAAGACGCTGACCTATTACGGTCGGCAGATTCTGGCCGGCGGGCCGGGAGCGCCCGAAGATTTCGTCATCGACGAGTTCAACGAAACGCAGGTCGGCGGCATGGCCGACCGCGAGCCGCAGGGCCTCATCGGGGAATTCGAGGAGGCGCGCGCCGAGACGGGCCGACTCGTGGAAACCATGCTCGACGGCGACTTCGATCGCGTGGGCCGCCACCCGTGGTTCGGCAAAGTTCCGCTGGAAACAATGTTGAAACTGGTTTATCGCCACAACATGCTTCACATTCGCGACGTGAAGAAGGCGCTTGAAACGGGACAGCCCGTGCCGCACCTGGATGCGCAACCGCCAAGCGACGAAGAAGGAAGACGGAAGTAGAAACCAGCGCCGGTGACTGCCTCTTCTGTTTTTCAATGACAGGATAAATTATGAGCAATCGCAAGGAATTACTCCGGGATCACATCACAGCGAAAAACGCCGAAAGCATGGCCGTGCTCAGGAGGCTCACAGACGCCGACTGGGCCAAGCCGGTGTATTCAACTGAGTCCGCCACCTGGACGGCGCGGGACGTGCTGGCGCACCTCGCCGATTCGGAGAAGGGGTTGGTGGCGCAGGCGCAGCGTATCTCAGTCGGGCAGGAAGGCGTTCCGGCGGACTTTGACCTCGCCCGCTGGAATCTGCGGGCCGTCGAAAAGCGCGCCAACAGGCCGCTCGCCGAACTGCTGGCCGACATTCAGGCGGGATACGCTCAAGCATCAGCGTTTCTCGATCAGGTGGCCGAAGCTGATCTGGACCGGATGGGCCGCCACGCCAGTGGAAGGATCATGAGCGTGGAGGCCATTTTGCGCCAAATGGCGGACCATCGCGCCACGCACGCCGCCGAGGTCAAAGCCGCTCTTGGCAAATAAGACATGGGCCAAATCAAAGACATCGTCGTCAAACGACTCGTCACCCACTCCGACGACCGCGGCTTCTTTCGCGAAGTTCTGCGCGCGGATGAGGGACTGCTCAAGCAGTTCGGACAGACGGCCATCACCAAGACTTATCCCGGCGTCATCAAGGCTTTCCACTGGCACAAGAAGCAGGACGACGTGTGGTACGTCGCCGATGGCATGGTGCGCATCGTCCTGCACGACCTGCGCGAGAACTCGCCGACCAAAGGCCAGACACAGGTGATCTACGCCGGCGAAGATCAACAATTGATAGTTTACATTCCATCCGGCGTCGCGCACGGTTATCAGGTGCTGGGCCACAAGCCAGCGATCTTGTTATATCATGTTACACAACCCTACAATCCGAAAGACCCGGACGAGGAACGAATCCCCTACGATGACCCGACGATCGGGTTCGACTGGTCGATCAAGAACCGGTAGCAAACTCCT
>JACQED010000020.1 GCA_016200785.1 Chloroflexota bacterium | reverse complement strand
GCCGCGTTAAACCAAGGACGAAAACGAACAATATCGCAGGTAAAATGGTCTCTCGGGTGAGCGCCGCAAGGCCAAAGACGATGCCTCCAACGAACATCCTTGCCCAGCCGGCACGAGCCGTTCGGAGACTCAGTAACACGCCTGCCATCACGAGCAGAAAGGTAAACTGAGTTTCGGTTGTAATATACCGCGAGTAATCTACGAGCGGATAATAGAAAACGGTATACCATCCGCTCAGCCATCCCACCCGCTCGTCGAAGAGTTCTCGACCGAGGAGGTAGACGAGAACACAGGTAATCGTTGAGAGAAGTACGCCATAGGCCGCTGCCAAGTCCAGGGTGATACCCCCGAATGGTCGGCCCAACCCGGCCAGCATATAAGGATAGCCGGGGGGATAATCAGCCGGGCCATAATCCCCTATTTTCAGTACAGCCTGTGCATGTTGCCAGTAGAGGGCCGTGTCGGTCGTGGCCGTGGGACCGACAAGAACAAACGTGTATGCTACCCTGACCAACAACGCTATGAATCCCAGCGCCAAACATCGACTCGATAACAACATGGGCGATGTCTCGCTGCTCGTAAATAACGTTCGAACGTAGGTCTGAATGATTCTCATTTGTCCATTTTTCTCTGTCCCTCGACTCGTGCGCCAGAAACCACGCCATTTTACCACAGGGAAAAAAGGGGCCGATGAAATGGCTAGAGAGGCTCACCGTTCTACTCGTTCTGTCTTACCTGACTTCAACGACGCGTTCGCCGCAACCGCGCACGCGGTTGCGATCAATCCGTCCCGCGCCGTGATCTCCAACTTCTCCCGGCCCCGCGCCGCACTGACGAAATGCGCCAGTAGCGCGCGGTGGCCTTTGTCCTGGCCGCCGCCGCGCACCGACTTGCCGCGCAGCCCGGAAAACGTGACCGCGCGAAAGTCATCGATCACCGCCACGCCGCCCCCGGCGAAGATTTCGATTCGCTCTTTGGGAAACATCGGGTCGCCGAGGCCGGTGTAGATCAGCGTGCCGAGCGATCCATCGGCGAAGCGCACGACCGCGGCAACGTCGTCCGGCGAGTCGCCCGCCGGCTGCGCCGTGATCGAGATCGGTTCAGCGCCGACGAAATATGCCATCAAGTCGAAGAAGTGACAACCTTCGCCGATGATCCTCCCCCCACCCTCCTCGGGATCGAGCGTCCAGTGCGTCTTCGGCAGTGGGCCGGCGTTGGCCCGACAGATAATCTGCCGGGGGCCGGGGACTCTTTCCAGCGCTTGCTTCACCGCCAGCGAGAACCGGCTGAAACGACGATTGAAGCCCACGGTTAACAACACGCCGGCCTTCTCGACTGCTTCTGCCACCGCGCGGCACTCCTCGACCGTGAGGCCGAGCGGCTTTTCGACGAAGATGTGTTTCCCGGCCTCGGCAGCGGCGAGGCACTGCGCCGCGTGAAGATTGTGGCGCGTCGCGATCAGCACGGCGGCGACCGATGGATCGCGCAACACTTCGGCGTAATCGGTCGTCGCCACCGCCGCGCCCAGCGCCTCAGCCGCCTGCCGCGCCCCTCCGCCCGATCCGCTGACAACTGCGCGCACGGAGACCTCGGCGCTCATCGCTTTCAAGTTCTGCATGTGAACGGCTTTGGCGAATTGGCCGGCGCCGATTAGAGCAAGGCCGAGGCGGGTGTCGGGTGTCGGGTGACGGGTGACGAGCGAAGTCGGCAGGTGGTACACCTTATCCGCTACCGTGTCGCGATCGGCGCCGGGATAGGTGAGCAGGACGCCAATCGTCGGCGGGCCGCCGTTGAGGACCTTCTGATAAGCCGCCGACGCGTCGTCAATCGAGAACTCGTCGGTGATGAGCGAAGTCACGCCCACGCGCTTCTCGGCAACTAGATCGAGAAAGGCGGAGAGATTGCGATTCTCTGTCCAGCGCACGTAGCCGAGTGGATAGTCCAAGCCCTGCTCCTCGTAGCGCCGGTCGTAGCGCCCCGGCCCATACGAGCGCGAAATGCGCAGGTCAATCTCTTTGTTGTAAAAGTCCGTCCGCTCGAGTTCCATCCCGACCGCGCCGACGACGACGACGCGGCCGCGCTCGCGGCACATCTTGAACGCCTGATTGATCGGCTCCGACGACTTCGTGCCGGCGGTGAGGATCACCGCGTCCGCGCCATCGCCCCCAGTGATTTGCAGAACGGTCTTGACCGGATCGCCGCCCGCGTTGACAACGTGCTCGACGCCGAGCGAACGCGCGAGAGCCAGCCGCGCCTCCGAGAGATCAGTCGCGATGACGCGACAGCCGTTGGCACGAAGAATCTGCACGGCTAGGAGGCCGATCAGCCCCGTGCCCGCGACGACGACCGTCTCGCCGATCGTCGGCTCGGCTCGGCGCACCCCTTGCAGCGCAATCGCGCCCAATGTGGTGAACGAGGCTTCCTTGAGCGAGTTCGCGTCCGGCACTTTCACGACCAAGTTGTGCGGCACGGCGACGAACTCGGCGTGGTTGGCGTAGCCGGCCCCGGCGCAGGCAACGCGATCGCCGACCGAGAAGCCGGCGACGCCCGCGCCCACCTCGATCACCGTCCCCGCCGCGCTGTAGCCCGTGGGAAACCACTGGCCGGAGGCCGAGCGAACGAGGCTGAACATCGCCCGGTAGCCCTGCGACGCGCCGAAGCGCAGCGCGCGCATCACCAGATCGGGCCGGCGCGCGGCCTGCTTGATCAGGCTGCCGCCCCCGGCTGCCGCCATCGACTCCGTCCCCGAAGAGATCAGCGAATACGCGACGCGCACCAGAATTTCGCCGTGCCCGCAGGTGGGGGCAGGGACGTCTTCGAGATGTACTTGGCCTTTGCCGTCAAAGAAGACTTGTTTCATTTCGAATCCGTAATTGCTCGCAGGGCTGGCTCGGTCAGCGTCCGCACTTCGTCGGGCACGATCTCGCCCTCGAACGGCCACAGGGCGAAGGCAAACTCCACCGGCAGTGCGGCGCGGGCCGAGTAGCGCACCACCGGCGCGGAGACCCGCACGCCGTAGCGCGGCGAAACCCAGCCCGGATGTTGCGACAGCGTGAGCCACTTTTTGCGCAGTGGCAGGATCAGCAGATTGACTCCCGACCCGCAGGCCGTGCGCACTGCGAGGCCGTCGGCGACGATGGGCAGGGGGGCGAAGTGAAAGTAAATGTCAATGGAATGCTCGCCGCCCCGCGCGTCTCTGTCGTCGGCGCGGGCAGAGGATCGCCCCCGCGTGGCGGCGGCCTCGAAGATGAGATCGCGCACGAGCCAGAAACCCTGCCGCTTGTCAAAATGGATCTGCCGCCGCTGGCGGACGCCGAGGCGCAGAAAGCCGGTGTGCTCGGCCTCGACGAAATCGCGCGCGCCGTCGGTTGCCCATCGAATCACATTGACTTTCGCGTCGTTGCCCAGCCGGAACATATCGAGTTCTGGAATGCGGTTGATCTCGGCTCCGTCCACGATCAGCGTGTTGTGCGCGGCGGTCGCGCGAAAAGCGTTACGGGCGCGGAAGTCGCCGGTGTAGAGATACGAGCCGGGGTCAACCAGAAAACCGCGTTCGCCCACAGCCAATTCAAAACTCAGTGCGTCGTTGTGCGCGTGCAGTCCCCAGCCGTCCGAACCGTTGTCGCCGGCTTCGAAGGCGAGATACCGATCGCCGTGACGCATCACGTACCAGCCGGCGTTGGGAAAAGTGACGGAGGTGATGGGTGTCGAGTGACGAGTGACGCGAGACGCACCGCCCCTTGCCCCCTTGCCCCCCTGCTCCACCGCTCCACCGCCCCCCTCCTTCGTCGCCTCCAGCCCCTTCACCCAAAACGCCGCTTCCCAACGATCTCCGGCGGCGACGGCCCAATCGTCGTGCTCGAACAGGACTGCGCCCAGCGCGAGGAGTCCTTGTGGGTCTTGTCCCGATGGCAACCGGTCGGTGTCGGATTCGAGCGCCAGCCAGCGCCCCGAGTCGAGGTCGCCGAACGCCGGCAGGGTTCCATCGGGCTTGAGCAAACCAGCGATCACGTCGAGCATCTTTTCCAAACGAGCGAGGATGAACGGCGGGATCGAAACACCGCGTAGTCGGCAGACGATGACCGACCATAGCGCCATCTCGGTCACGAGGCAATGGTAGCCGGCCGAAGCCTCGTAATCCGCGCCATCGTCGTAAACCTGATGACGCAATTCGCCGACGAGGCCGGACAGGCCGATGTGTAACCAGCGTTGCGACTCGCGGAACTCGGGCAGAAGCGCACCGAGCCACACCAACCCGCACAGGTCGGCGAGATAGTGATTCGATCCAGGCCAGCCCGACTCGAGATGTGAGGCGATGTACCGCCCGTGGCTGAGAAGACTCTTGAGAATTGCGATGTGAAACTCCGGCGAGAGCGAAGGCGCAGCGGCAAGAATGTCGTATGCAGTCAGCCAGTTCGCGGCGCGGATGGCGGCCTCCATCGCGTTGGCCCAGTTCGGGCCGAACTCAGGCGGATTCTGCGCCAGCCACGATTTCACTTGCGCGGCGAACTCGTCGGCGTACAGCGCGGAGCCGGTGGCGGCCCACGCCTGAGCCAGCGCGACGCCGTGATGGAACCGACTGAGTTCCCACGCCACTTTCACGTCGAAGCCGGCGCGCAGATCGACGAGGGTCAGGCGTGTGTGATGCGCGAGAGCCCAGGCGTGCCCCGACTTGAAGTCGCGCCGCCACTCGATGGGCACGCCGAGGTCGATCGGGCCGGAACCGAGCAGATCGAAGCGATGGGCCAGAACGTTCGCGGCCCGCGCGATCAGCCTCTGCCGCGCGCCGGGGTGGCTGGCCTCGACGATCTCAGCCGACGAATGAAAAAGGCGCGGGCGGTCGGGGCCGCGAAAATGCTCGACGACACTGGCGAGGCGGGCATCGAGGGTCGAGCGTGATGCGCGATGTGTGACACGTGAAGAACGATCGGCATCCCCACTATCGCCGAGGGGCCGGAGGGCGTGCAGAAAATCGGCGTCGGACAGCGGACGCGGCGCGCGCGGCGCCGTCAGCGCATGCCACCGCCGACCGATCAGGTTCGCGGCGACGCGCGGCACAGCGCGCAGAGGCACGGCGCGGGCGCGCGCCCAATTACCGGTCACCCTCACCCCCGGCCCTCACCCCCGGCCCGTGCGAAGCCCCCCGCTCGCGGGGCTCGCCCAAAGGGCGAGGGGGGGAGGCCAATAATTCATCATACACCGCAAAGGTAGCGCGGGCATTCTTCTCCGCGTCGAAGCACTCTCGCGCGCGACGATAGCCGGCCTCTCCCATCGCCGCCGCGCGCTCCGGGTCTTTCAGCAAAGCAACGATCGCATCGGCCAACGACTCAGGATCGTTCGGCGGGGCGAGCAGGCCGGTCTCGCCATCCACGACGAGTTCCAACGGCCCGCCGAGGCGCGAGGCGACGACCGGCTTCGCCATTGCGCCGGCCTCGATGATCGGGCGGGCAAAGTGCGGCTCGACCGAGGGGAACGCGAGAACGTCGGTCGCCGCCAACACCTGCGGCACGTCCGACCGCATCCCGATGAAACGCAGATGACCGCTTGTCAAACCCTCCGAGGCCGCCGCCATCACCGCGCGGTCGTATGCGTCGGCGCCGAGCAGAAATTTGGCAAACGACTTCAATGGCTGACTCGCCCCGACGCGCGGGGGCGGGCCGGCGACCAGAAATCTCACGTTCGGCACGGCCCGGCGCACGAGAGGCAGAGCGCGGACAAAAGGCAGTGTTCCCTTCGGGCGGGCGACGCCGCCGAGCATAGTGACGACGCTTTGCGCCGGTGTGAGTCCGAGGGCGCGGCGCGCGCCAACGGCATCCATCGCCCGGTCGAACTCGGCGAAGTCCACGAAGTTGTGGATCACCCGCACGCGATCTGACAGGACGAGGCGCGAGGCGTCGAAGCGCGAGACGGCGATGACCCGCGCGGCATCGGAGTGGATGTGGCGTTTGAGCCATTCGCGCCGTAAACCGAAATAACCGTCGGCCAGCGGTTCGCGGATGTGCCACACGACGGGAATGCCTTCGCGCCGAGCGGCGCGGGCAGGCGCGGCAAGGGTGGACGAGTTGAGATGCACGAGGTCGGGCTTTAGTTCGCGCAGATAGCGGCGCGTCCGGATAATCGAGGGCCAGAAGCGGAGAACCTTGCCCGGCAGTCGCCACAGGTCGAAGCCGCCATACCATTCGAGCGCGGTGTGGCTGAATTCGTCAATCCCGCGCGCGACGATCGTTTCGATCCCGTCGCGTCGATACATCTCCACCACCGGCCCGTCGCGCAAACACAGCACGACCGGATCGTACTTTGCGCGGTCGAGTTGGCGGAGGAGGTAGAGGAGGCTGAGCGGTGCGCCGCCGAGTCCGCCGCCGTGGTGGATGTAAAGAATTCGTGTCATTCGGCCTCACCCCCCTTCTCCCCTTTCCCTTCGGAAACATCCCCGACGGGAGAGGGCGGCCGAACGCCATGCACGATCAAGAACCAGCCCCACCTCGCATTCGCCCAATCGGTCACGCCCCGCCAGAAGCGGGTGAAGGCCGAGGGCCGTTCGTCGAACGAGCGGTACGCCTGAAACGTCGGGACGAATCGAAAATCGCGGAGGCCCGGGAACAGCGCGCGGGCCGAACGGCGAGTGTAGACACGGGAGAGAGGGTTCTGCAAGCCGCCGAAGTCGGTACCGGCGCGAATCACATCGTCCAGCCGCAGGCGATGGCCGGGCGGCAAGATGTAGTCGCGCCACGCTGGGCGGGCGGCCAGCGCGCGATTACACAATGCGGCGGGAAGAGCGTTCAAGACGAGCATCATCAGGCCGAGCAAGATCACCGTGTTCCACCAGAACCAAATCGAGTCGCGATGATACACCATCACAGTCATCTGGCCGCCCGGTCGAAGGGTGCGGACGATCTCCGCTGCCGCAGTTTCTGTACGGGGGGTGTGATGAATCACACCGGAAGAGAAAATCATCTCGAACGCGCCCGGCGCGAAGGGCAGATACTCCGCATCGGCGACGACAAAATCGGCGCGCAGACCGCGCAACACGAATCGTTCGCGGGTAAGCCCAACCGCGTACGGGGCGAGGTCCATCACGGTGAGGCGCGCG
>JACQED010000177.1 GCA_016200785.1 Chloroflexota bacterium | reverse complement strand
GAGCCTGCGCGCGCTGTGCGCTGGGCACGAGATCGTCGGCGTCGTCACTCAACCGGATCGCCCCGCCGGCCGCGGGCGGCGATTGGCCGAGTCGGCGGTGAAAGTGACTGCGCGCGAACTGGGCCTGCCGATCATTCAACCCGAAACCCTGCGCGCGCCGGACGCGCTCGCCGCCCTCCGCGATTGGTCGCCCGAAGTGATCGTCGTCGCCGCCTTCGGCCAGATTCTCCGGAAAGAGGTTCTCGACCTGCCGCCCTTTGGATGTGTCAACGTCCACGCCTCGCTTTTGCCGCGCCATCGGGGGGCCTCGCCGATCCCGGCGGCGATTCTTGCGGGCGACGCGGAAACCGGGGTGACGGTCATGAAGATGGACGCCGGCCTCGACACCGGCCCGATTCTCGCCCGACGTGCCGAGGCGATTCACCCCGACGACACGACGGCGACGCTGACCGTGCGCCTCGCGCGCCTCGGCGCGGAATTGCTGTCGGAGACTCTCCCGGCCTACCTCGCCCGGCAGATCACGCCTCAACCGCAAGACGATTCTCAGGCGACGTACGCAAAGCAACTTCGAAAGGAGGACGGTCAACTTAATTGGTCGCGCCCGGCGGATGAACTCGCCCGGCGCGTTCGGGCGTTCTTTCCGTGGCCCGGCGCGTTCACTCTTTGGGAGGGCCAGCCGCTCAAGATTCTGCGCGCCCGCGCCGACCCGAATCTTTCCGCCGCGCCCGGTGTTGTCTTTATGGTCGAGGGAACGGCGGCTATCGGAACGGCCAGCGGCGCGCTCGTGCTCGACGAAGTGCAACCCGCAGGCCGCAAGCCCATGCCCGCCGCCGACTTCGCGCGGGGAACGAGACACTTCATAGGTGTAACCCTTGCCACGTCCGCGCCTGAGAGCGCGTCAGACAAGCTCTAACCACAAAGGCACTAAGACACCAATTCTCAAAAAGGAGATATCCATGAACAACAACCTCAAATCCGCATTTGCCGAACTCATCGGCACATTCACCCTCGTCTTCATCGGCGCGGGAGCCGGCGCGCTTGCCGGATCGAACGGCGGCGGCATCGTGGCTGTCGCGCTGGCGCACGGCGTCGCGCTGATGGTGATCGTCTACGTGTGGGGAGGCATCTCCGGCGCGCACGTCAATCCCGCCGTCACCTTCGGCCTCGCCCTCGCCGGAAAGATCGACTGGGGCAAAGCCGTGTGGTATTGGATCGCGCAGTTCGTTGGCGCGGCGATCGCGGCTTATCTGCTTGCGTATCTCGTCGGCACAGGCACCGGGCTGGGCGCGACGACCGGAAGCCTGACGACGAGCGATCCGGTGAAGACAATCGTCGTCGAAGCCGTGTTGACGTTCTTCCTCGTGACCGCCGTCTTCGGCTCAGCGGTGGCCGGGCGAAACGGCAACGCCGTCGGAATCACCATCGGCTTCGTGCTGACGATGGACATCCTGATGGGCGGCGCGCTGACTGGCGCTTCGATGAACCCGGCGCGCACTTTCGGCCCCGCGCTGGTAACGGGCAATCTCTCGTACCTGTGGATGTACCTTGTCGGCCCGCTGGTGGGCGGCGGCGTGGCCGGGTTGTTGTACGACCGCGTCTTTCTCAAGTAGTCTTCTTTGCAGACGAGACACCCGACGATCGCCGATTGGAGTTCCCATGTCCGACGACATCAAAACGGTCACGCTGGCCGAAACGCAGAACTTCTTGATCTACCGGGCCGAAGAGCCTGACGGCGAGACGACCTATCACGTCGAGCTGGGCCAGGTTACGGTGCATTTTTTCAAAGAGGAGTGGGAGGAGTTTCTCGCGCTGGTTGAAGCAGTGCGGAAAAAGTAGAGACGGCCCGGGGGCCGTCTCGGCGGTTTGCATCGCGGAGACGCCCCACCGGGGCATCTCTACGTTAACCGACGATCCGCGTCGGGATCGGCGGGCCGCCCGTGGCCGGGCCGGAAACCGATCCGATGGGATGATCGAGCGCGCCGAAATTGGGTTGTTGCGTCGGCTCTGGGATCAACAGCGCGTCGCCGTCGTGGATCACGTCTGAGTCGGAAAGGCCGTTGAAAAGGGCGATGACGCGATACTTGCTCCCATCGCCGTAGAAGACTTTGGCGAGGTTGTACAACGTATCCCCCGGGCCGACGATGTGCGAGGCCGTGCGCCGCCCCCAATCGCCGAGGGCCAGCGCGTAACTGTTCACCGTCGTCAGGTGCGTCAGGTCGGGCAAAGGCCGACCGTCCCACGCGGCTTTGGCGCGAATGCGGCGCACCAGGAGCGGGTCGAGCGCGGTCTGGCCGGTCGTGCCGACCAAACGGGTGCAGACGAGGGCGGCGCGATCCGGATTCGGATTGCCCGACGCGTCGCGGTCTTCGTGCGCCCGGCCCCAGGCATCCATGAAGAGGCCCGGACTGTAAGCCTTGAATGAGCCTTCACTGCGGCGTTCGCCGGTGTACAGCGGATCGTGGACAAAAATGGACTCGGCGTCGAAGCCGACGACCAGCACGAAGTGCGGTCCGGTGAACGGGCTCTGCGTCGAAACGCCCGGCTTGATTTGCGACCATGCCCCGTAATGGATCAATGGGATG
>JACQED010000019.1 GCA_016200785.1 Chloroflexota bacterium | reverse complement strand
TTTTGATTTTGAGAGTCTCACCGTCGTACGACAGCATCTCGACCGCGCCGCCGTGATAGTGCTCGATGTACGCGCTGAGAGTCTCGACGAGCGAGCGCATTCGCTCTTCTTCTGTCGCCTCGCCGACTTGCGGCACGTTGCCCGTGTCGGGCCTTCCACCCGCAAAGAGAGTAGCCATGGCTAATGCCCTTTCATCAACTCCGTTATCATCGCCTTCACTCTCGCCAGCGACTCGGGATGCCTCAGCACCACCACGTCGGCCCCGGTGTGGACGAGCGACGTCGCCGTCAGCGTCTCCCAATTGATGGCGCGTCGCTTCCAATCGCCCCAACTCCCAGGCACGCCCTCGCCGACTTTCGACTCCTTCGCCTTCCACGCCTCCTCGCCCGGCGTGACTAGCATCGGCTGTTGGGTCATCGAGTCCCCCGTCAGCGCCGCAAGGCGCAGGCGCTCCATCACCGAATAGCCGTACTCAATCCCGTAGCCGAGCGCGCCGGTCGTCGGGTCCATGACGATGCGCTCCAGCGGCATCCCCATGTCGTGGATCAGGATGACGAGCTGCTTGGCGAGGTTCACGTCCATGGGCGTCTTCGAGTTCACCAGATGATCGTTGGCCATCGCCGCCGCCACGATGGTTCGGTAGTTCTTGTCCTCGCACACGCCCAGGAGCAATCGCTCGCCTTTGGCTTCCTCCGCGATGGGCACGATCAATTCATTGTCTTTCTCCGCCTGACCCGGCCCGAACACTGCCAGTGGCAGGCCGGTCGCGCCGAGGACTTTCCGCACGACGGCCCGTGCGTTCTCGGGCGTGTTCGGTTTTCCGTCGAGGGTGGTCGCCGATAGTGAGAGCAGGATCAGGTCAGCGCCGGCGTGTTCGGCGGCGCCGGCCCAATCGCCAGAGTCGTCCATCGCTTCGCCCCAGGCTTCGTAGAGTAGTGGTGACCAATCGTCGGGTTTGCGATCTTTGATCTCAATCGCCAGGGCAGGGGAGTGCGGGATCGCGCCGTCGAAGTGCAGGAATGGCAGGGTCGCCTCGCCGCCGATCGTTATCTTCTTCGCCCGCGTTCCTCCCTCGGCTGTCGTCGCGCCGAGTGTCACTTCTCGGACTTTTCCAGTCCACTTTTCTTTGGGGATTTCAACTGCTATGGGCATATCGCCTCCGTGGGGTGCAGTGGCTTCAGAACAAAAGATTACCGCCCCAATTGGGGCGGTAATAGTGAGAATGTGCGGTAATCGAGGGTGATGTCTGTCCTACCACCGCGAGTATTCCGCTGGCCTCAGACACGCCGACCGATCCCTTCCGGGCGAGCACAGGCTTCTGCCCCATCTGCCGCCAACTCGATCCGTACCATCACTCTGCACCGAGCGGCGCGGGTCACGTCGTCGGCGGCCGGCGTGCCAGCGGGATCGAGTCTCACGCCGATGTATTTGGCGAGTTGCGGCACCTTCCGCAAATAATCCATGAGACTCGCCGCCACCGATTCGTCGTCGGCGATGACATCGCCCATGCCCTGGGCCTCTTGCCCGTCTATCAACACTGTCACCCGCGCGCCGCCGCGCAGATTCCGCCACCAGACTCGTTCGCGCTGGCTGATTGTCCACAGAACGTCGCCGTCGCGCAGATAATTCACGGGGACGGTGTGCGGTTTGCCGCTCCTCTTGCCGGTGTATTGGATCAACATCACGCCCTCGCCGATCACACTATGAAGCGGAGAGCGCAACAGCAACTTGACGAAGGGGTTGTAAAGGTTTTGGACTTTCATGGCCTTCAAGATTTGACGGGTCTCTGAGACCCGTCAGGTCTTACTCAATACGCTGTTCGATGTTTCTCAGTGAGATTACCGCCGACGGCCTCGGCTCGCCCGGCCAATCGTGCATCAGAAAGAGGTATTCCACGCCGCGATCGCGCATCAGTTGAGCGGCGGCCTCGGCGGGAATGTCGGGCGGCACGGTGGGGATGTCTTCGTCCATGACTTCGCCCACAGGCCGGTTGCCGGGTTCCGTCACGAGCCGTTCGAGGGTCGTCCAGCCGCACGACATCCCATCCTCGTCGAGCGCCACAACGACTTCGGCTCGGCTGTCCTGTCGCGCCAATCGCGCCGTCACTTCGCCGCACGTTTCCGTATCGCGGCAGACTGGCACGCCGATGGTCATCACGTCGCGGACGAGGAGGGGCTTCACCATGATTGACAGCGGCGCCCGCTTCGTAGCGCATGCTTTCATGCCGCACTCCTGTGTTTGGCGACGCGACCCTGCCCGGAATTGACACAGGCCGAGGTCAGGGCTACAATCACAATCAACATAGGCGCAGAATGGTTCGCGAGATAGCCTTACACCAAGTTGCGCTGAACTTGGAGCCGACCATCGAGCAGGTCATCCAAGGGATCCGGGCCAAGGACGGTGTCATATGACGATGGATGAATTGATTCGGAGCATTCACACGCTCGAAAACCATCTTCAGAAGTTCGAGGAGAAATACGAACTCCGGTCGGAGGACTTCTATCGGCTGGTCGCCGAAGACAAAATTGATCAGACCGAGGAGTTCATTGAGTGGCTGGGCGTGTACGAAATCAAGCTCAAACGCGAGAAAGCCTACGCACGCCGGGTGGCTGAAATGCTTGCCACAACGCGAATTCCTCTTCGCTTACCGTTGGCGGAGCCAGCCTGATGCCCCATGCCACTCACGCTCGCCGAATATGAGCAACTCGTCTATGGATTGCCAGACACCGTCTCGGCCATCCGTTACTCAACCCTGACTGTCGTCCGCCTCGAACCTCCAACGGCCATCGTCAAAGGCGAGGTCTACTTCGAAGGCGACGTTTTCCTCCGCGCCTTGCAAGTGCTGGATTTCGAAGAGGGGTTCATCCAGCGATACAGTTACGAAGTCTATCGGGGTGAGGATAAATTGTATTGGTACGACTCTTGGCCTCACCCTCACATTCCCGAACTGTCTTCAACCGACCCACATCACAAGCACGTTCCGCCCGATATCAAGCACAACCGCGTGCTTGCGCCGCACCTGAGTTTTGACCGCCCAAACCTGCCGTTCGTGATTCAGGAGATCATAGACACGCTTCTGGCGGGCGAAGGCGATCAAAGTCAAACGTCACAATAATGACGGCATCGTCAACGCCGGGTGATTCTTCTCCGTAACGTAGTTGACCAATCCCTCCACGTCCGTCGCGACTCGTTCGTCACAAATCTTGTCGATCAGATCAGGGTCGCCCTCGCGCTCGGCCACCAACTTCAACTGCTCGGCCATCTGCTCCTTCAAGATCGAAGACATCCACACCACGCGCTTGAAACCGCCATCGGATGAGATGAACTTGGGGCTGAGGATGTAGAACTTGCCGTGGCCCATGATGCCCGGAGTCTGCAAGCCGCCGCCGGCCATGCCGGCCAATGTGGAGAACGTCATGCCCGCGGGAGTCATGCTCGTGTCCTCGCGGCTGACGATCATCACGCCGTTTGCCTCGGGGATGACCATCGCGATGCACTCGAAGCAGCCGCAGGCCGTCATCGGGTTTTCCA
>JACQED010000190.1 GCA_016200785.1 Chloroflexota bacterium | reverse complement strand
CTCGCCGGAAAATCCCGTGCGGCCATGCAGCACTCGGCGATTATCTACAACGAACAGATCGCCCGGCTCCAATTTGAAACGCACCTGAAACTCCGCGCCCTCCAGCATCTTCACGAAAGTTCGCATGGCATTGTAATACGGCTCGATGGGATCAGGCGCAAAGTCGGGCGGGGCCAGTGAGCGGCTGTTGAAGCGCACCTCGATCACTTCGCCCCGAGCGTTCAGCGTAATCAGGCAGGCCTCGGCGGTGAGGTCGGCGTCTTTGTCCTGAAAGTGAAAGCGCACCGGCAGGCGGCTGAGCAGATCGAACTTGCCCCTGTCCTTTTCGCGTAGCGCCTCGGCGACGCGAAAGCCGTCCACCAACGTGTTCTCGCCACCGCTCGCGCTGGACTGGAGGCAGTGGAGCAACTGCACGGTCGGCACGGGATCGCGGTACGGGTTATCGGTGTGCCCGCCGAGGGCGAGGCCGGTGTACGCCAGGTTGTTCGGATTGACGACCGACTTCACGTCGAACAGCGGCCCGTAGTTCGTCTCGCGAACGAAGCCGAAGAGTCCGACGACGCGGGTGACTTCGCCGGGCTCCACCGGCACGCCGCGCAGAATCGCGAAGCCGTAGTCGTCAATCGCAGATAGCCAATCGCGCAAGGCAACATCGTTCGCTGCCACATCCGCGTGCCGCGCCTCGGGCAGCGCCCTCTGCATCTCCGCGCCCCACAGTTTGGGCCGTCGCCGTGTTCGTCCATCGGCGGAGTAATCGTGCGCCCTCAGCCAGTTCGGATCGTACCGGCTGGCGTGACCGCCGTTCGACCAGACGATCTCGACGAAGCCATCATCGCCGAGTTTGACCGAGGCGGGACTGATGTCCGCCGGGATGGAAACGCTGTCAATAATGCGCTGGCCGCTGGCGTGACGACATTCCGGGCAGGGGCAGTTGTCGCGGAGCCAGATGGAATGAAAGAGGCTGTGCCGACCGTCGGCCCATTCAATGAGGAGAGTGCGGCCTTCATGTTTCAGTGCATCAATGCGGTCGAATGAGATCATCGCTATGCTCCTTGGCGGTCGCCCTCTACCAGTCTCAAATCTCAACTCCTCATCCTCTTATTCTCCGGATCAAACACCGGCTCCCTCACCACCTTCGCCGGGTACTTCTCGCCAAAATTGTAAATCTCCAACCGTTGCCCCTCACTGGCATACTCAATTGGCAAATATCCGTAGGCGATGCTCTGCCCCACTGAATAGCCGTAGTTCGCGCTCGTCACGTAGCCCAGTGCCTGCTCGCCGCCCGTCAGGAAGATCGGCTCCTTGCCCATGATCGCCATCGTCGGATCATCGAAGGCCATACAGCACAGTTTACGTTTGATCCCCTCGGCCTTGATCTTCTCCAACGCGGCCCGGCCAATGAAATCGCCCTTCTTCATTCTGACGGCGAACCCGATGCCGGCCTCGAACGGGTTGTGCTCGGTGTGGATTTCCGATCCCCACAGGCGATAGCCTTTTTCCAATCGTAACGAGTCGAATGCGCCGCCGCCAGCCGCGATGACGCCGTGCTTCTGCCCGGCCTCCCACAGCGTGTCCCACAGTTTCAGGCCGTACTCGGTCGGCGTGTAGAGTTCCCAGCCGAGTTCCCCGGCATACGAGATGCGCGCGGCGATGCACGGAACGTGTTCGATGAACACGGGCTTAGCAGTAACGTAGGGGAATGCTTCGTTCGAGAAATCGTCTTCGCTGAGCGACTGCACGAGATCGCGCGCTCGCGGCCCCCACACGATGTTGGCGGTGTGAACCGAGCCGTCCTCCGGCGCGTGCTTGCGGAGCCAATCGAGATCGTGGAAGCCCATCCCAGCGCCGGTCACGACCCAGAAGCGCTCCGGCCCCATCCGCGTCACCGTCAGGTCGCACTTGATCCCGCCGCGTTGATCGAGCATCGAGGTGTAAGTGATACGGCCAGCAGGCTGATCCATCTGATTCGCGGCAATGTAATTCAAGAAGGCCAGCGCTCCCGGCCCGCTGACTTCGATCTTGAAGAAGTTAGTCAGGTCGAAGAGTCCGACGCGGTCGCGCACGGCCCGATGCTCTGCGCCGATGATCGGCGACCAGAAGCGGGCGGCCCAGCCGTGCCGTCGCGGGAGATCGGGATAATCGGCCAACAGCTTCTCATTCGATTTGAACCACTGCGGCTTTTCCCATCCCGCGCTCTCGAAGAACTCTGCGCCGAGTTCTTGCAGTCGGGGGTGATATGGCGCACAGCGCAGGCCGCGCGGGCTTTCCATTTGCTGGAGTTGGTGAATGATGTCGTAGATTTCGACGTACTGGCGATGGGCGCGCGCCTTGACATAGGCCGGGCCGGCAGCGTGCGGTTGAAAGCGGTTGATGTCGGCTTCGCGCAGATCAATGGTCGGCTTGCCGTCCACCAGCCACTCGGCCACCACGCGCCCGACGCCGCCAGCGTGCGTCACCCACACCGCTTCCGCCGCCCAGAAGCCGCGCACGTTCGCCGCTTCGCCGATGATCGAATTAGCGTCGGGCGTGAACGAGAAGAGGCCGTTGAACGACTCCGCGATCTCAGCGTTCCTCAGGCAGGGGATGCGGTGGATCGCGTCTTCCATCGACTCTTCAAAGTCGCTCGGCGTGAATGGGAACATCGCCGGGTGATCGTCTTTGGGGAGTCTGTGCGGCGGCACCAGCATCGGCTCGTGCCGGTACGAACCGAAGCCGTAGGCATCGGCGTATTGGCGAAAATACATATCCTGATCTTGATAGCGCACCATCGGGTGGCGGATCCATTCGGTCTCGCCCGCCAGTTCGGGGAGCGGCTTGGTCTTCACGAACAGATGTTGGCACGGGGTGAGCGGGATCGGCACGCCGACCATCTCACCGATGAGCGGCCCCCACAGCCCGGCGGCGCAGACGACGATGTCGGTCTTGATCGTCCCATTCGGCGTGACGACCGCGGCGACGCGGCCGTTCTTCACTTCGACGTTTGTGACCGGCGTGTCCGCGTGAAACTCCGCCGCGCCGGTCTTGATCGCGTAATTTGCCAACGCCTCCATCGCGCTCACGGGCTTGATGTCGCAATCGCCCGGGGTGTAATACGCGCCGTACAGGTCATCGGTGCGCATGATGGGGATCATGCGCTTGACTTCATCCGGGCCGATCAAGTGCGCGTCGAGTCCCCACGATTTGGCGTAGCCGGCTCTGCGCTTGTAATCTTCCCAGCGTTCCGGCGTGTGGCAAATCCAGATACTGCCCACCTGCCAGACGGATTGCCCGTTCTGCGCCAGTCTCTCGGCCTCCAGGTAAGTATCCACCGTCCACATTGCCAGCGTGCAGACAGTCTTGGAGTCGTTGTGCTGGAAGATGATCCCCGGCGCATGGGACGACGATCCCCAGTTGTGGAACAGCGGGCCTTGATCGACGACGACGATGTCGCGCCAGCCGAGTTTGGCGAGGTGGAAGGCCGTGCTGGCGCCGACGATCCCGCCGCCGATGATGACGACTCGGGCCTGATCTTTCATGGCTGAGACTCCTTTGGCGAGGCGGAAAAATCCTGCCAGTAGAGTAGGGGACTGGTTAGGACATGACAGACATGCACGGTAGGCATTGCGAGCAAACCCCATACGTTTCCGACATGGCGCGTAATCCGCATAGCCCTGGTACAGCGGTAGGTCGGCGCGTGCTTCTCCTCGCCCGTTTCCAAGCGTGCGCCCCAATCGTCCGACCCTGGCTGTCTGCTCGTCTGCCCCAGTCCCCCCTCGTCGAACCGGACGTGCGGTTTTCCCGCATACGGCTCTCCGTTGGTCTTTCAGTCGCAGGTATTCGCCAAGTGTTGACCGATGCTCTCCTGCCATCGTTGGCTACTCGGTTTGACCTTTTGACCCAGTCCCCATCTCCGTCCAGTCAGGTTCAGAAAGTGGCCGGTGCATCTCAGTCCACGTTCGTCTCCCGTCTTAGCCTGTCTTTCAGGCAATCGGCTTACCTTCCGGCTCATGGAAACGCGACCAAAGTCCCGCCCCTTCGCTCCCGGCGGTTATGCTGTCCGCCGTTCTTCGCTACTATGGGCGAGTCCGACCCCCGGCCCAGGCCGCGCGTCAACTTCGGCTTAGCCTTATATGACCGCGTCGGGGCTTTTCCCCGCCTGGCCGGGTCTCGCTTCCCCATAATTCGGGAGGGTCGCCGTCTGTCATTTGGTGTAACGAGGCCGAATCGGGTTCGCAGTCGCTACGGCCCGCACGTTTGCCTCATCCTTGCGGATTTGACCGAGCCGCTTCAGCCCGGCGGATTGCTCCGACGGCTGGACTCGTGGCTACCTGTTGTACGAGCAATTGTCAGGCCAACCTCCTTTCAGGTTGGTAGATGAGCCAGGCTTGTCCTGGCGCACCGAATTACACGAATGTCTCGAATTGGGCTTCTCCCTTCGTGAAATTCGTGCAATTCGTGGCGAAGGTTCTTATCTGTCCAAAAATCTCATCGCGAACTGAACGAACCGATCCACATCCTCGAAGTTGCTCATCAGCCCCACCGAGGCACGAACGCGGCGGCGTCGAGGAGAACGTCCCAGCCATTTGCCCGCGCCCGCGCGATCCACTCCAGTGGATGCTGTGTGCCGGAGAAGTTGGACTGCGCCGGGAAGGCGAACAGGTTGTGGCCGCCGGGCCGCGCCCGTTCGAGGCCGCGCGTCAGTTCGGCTTCGTCCACCCGCATTTCCGGCAGCACCATTGGAATGTAAGTCGTCTCCGCGCCGCGCGTCCGCGCAAATTCGCGGATGCCATTGACCGAGTTGTGATTGTCGAAAGTGAGCAGGTAGCGATCGCCCCCGCCGAAGGGATACGACTCGCCGACGAGTTTCAGCGCGCCACTGGCGTTGGGCGTGAAGATGGCTTCGTATTCATCCGGCGAGGCGTTGAAATACTTGAGTACGTATCCTCGCGCGCCCTCGACCAGATGAGTCATTGCCAGCGACGTGGGATTCGATGAGTGCGGGTTGCCGAAGACGTTATGGCGCAGGAGTTCCAGGTGATCGTGCAGTTGGCAATCGGCGTACAACCCGCCGCCGGTGTAGTCGAGATAGACATGGCCGCCGTCGTCGAGCCGGCGGTACTCGGCGGCACGCAGGTCGTCGAGTCGGCGGGTGGACTCGAAAGTTGGATATGCTTTCAGGAAATGGGCGAATGCTTCATCCATTGCGCAGTGGGTTCACCGCGAAGACGCAACCCCGCGAAGACCGGCGGGGCAGGCGAGCGCGAAGGACTCACAGAGGCTTTGTGGAACCTTTGCGTCCTTCGCGTCTTCGCGGTTCCATTTCATTTCTCCACGCCTACCGCCTCTGCGAACCGCCTCACCGCCTCCATGTGCTTTCCCGGCGTGTCGAATCCTACACCCATCGTGTTGAACGACAGATGCGTCGCGCCGAGTGCCTGCCACTCCTCGATGTGTGACCGCCACGTTTCGGGGTCGCCGTCGCCGTAGGCCAAACGCGGCTCTAGCCCGAACCCCTCGCGCGAACGTCCGGCCTCGGCCAGGTAGCCGTCGAGTTTCTCCAGCGCGATCTTGCCATCGGCCGGGGTGCGAAGATTGATCAACCAGCCGTCGGCGATGCGGGCGATGCGGCGCAGGGCGGCGTCGGCGGTCCCGCCGCACCAGATCGGGATCGGTTGCTGGATCGGCAGGGGCTTGATCCCGGCGTCGGGGATCGTGTGCCACTTGCCGGTGAAGGTGATGAGCGGCTTCGTCCACAATTCGCGCATGAGCGTGATTTGCTCTTCGATGCGCTTGCCTCGATTGTGAAATTTCTCGTTCAGCGCGATGTACTCGACCTCGTTCCAGCCGAGGCCGACGCCCAACCGCAATCGCCCGCCGCTCAACACGTCGAGCGTCGCCGCCTGTTTGGCAACCAACGCGGTCTGGCGTTGGGGCAGGATAATCACGCCGGGGACGAACTCGATTTTCTGCGTATGGGCGGCCATGTAACTGAACAGCACAAACGGCTCGTGAAAGGCGGACTCGTGCGTGTACGGTCCCTTCCATCCGCCGGGCCGCTCCGGGTTCGCCCCGAGCACGTGGTCGTAGGCGACGATGTGCGTGAAGCCCAAGCCTTCGGCGGTCTGGGCGTAATCGTGGATGGCGATGGGGCCATCGCCGAATTCGGTTTGGGGGAAGACGAGGCCGGTTTTCATTATCCATTCACCGAAAAACTGCTTTCCCTGTTTATCTCCCTCAGCCTCGAATAGAACGCCATGTCGAGCATCAGCCCGGTGTAGACGGCTTTGATCTGCACCGGGGTTTTGTCGTGATCCTCGCCCTGTTCGACGCGGTGAATCAACTCGGACATCACGTAGCCCACCGGCGGCGCGTTCTTAAATTGGTTGCCGCTCGTGCCGATCGCCATGTAGAAGCCCTTGAGGTCGGATTTGTCGTAAATCGGAATCCAATCGTCGGACACGTCGTACAGGTCCACCACGCCGCGTCTCTTGTTGTCCAGATTCAGGTCAGGAATACGCTTGGCCAGTCGGTATACCTGCGCCTTCCACTGAGCCTCGGTGATCTCGCGGTTGAAGTTGTCCGGGTCTTCGATCCACGTCTTCGGATCGCATTCCGGGTCTTCGCTCCCGACGAGGATGCTGTTGGCGATTTCAGGCCGGAAATAGATGCCGTTGTCGCCGTCGGAGGTGTGGAAGCCGTTATGTTCAAAGTCAAACCCTTGAGGCGAAAAAACGTGGTGCACCTCGTGGCGCAGGGCCTTCGTCTTGATTTTCATCCCCTCTTCCACGCCAGCCATGCGGTTGATGACGAACGAGTGCGGCCCGGCGACGTTGACCACGACCGGCGCGTCAATCTTCTCCCCGTCGTCCAGCGTCACGCCGATCACCTTGTCGGCGTCACGGCGAATCTCGACGATCTTCTTGTTGAAGATGTATTGCGCGCCGTGCGCTTCGGCGGCTCTTTGATAGTTGTGAGTCGCCAACTTGGGATCGTTGACGTAGCCCGAACCGGGTGTGAAGATCGCCCCGGCGATTTTCTCGGTCGGCTCGTTCCAGAATTCTTCGCTCTCCGGGCGGGTCGGCGGATAGAAAGCCTTGTGATCGTACAGCGGCATCCTCTTCTTCAGCGTATCGAGATCCCACTCTTCGTGCTCCACGCCGATCTCGCGGTACAGGGCCAGCACCTTATCGTACCTGTGGCCCTTCGTCTTCAATAAAATACTGCCGCAGTTCATGTATTTGGCGAGGCCGCGCTCGTCGTGATCCCCGACGTAGTTGGGCCAGTCCTTCCAATAGAAGAAGCCCTCGTAGGCCATCGCCACGCCCTGAAACGTCGAATAGTGGGCGCGGACGATCGAGCACGAACTGCTGGTGGAGCCGAAACCTGAGTCGGGATTCTTGTCCACTTGCACGACTTTGTAGCCCTTCTTGGCGAGTTCGAAGCCGATCGCGCAACCGATGACTCCGGCGCCGATGATCAGTACGTCTGTGGTTTTCATGGTGAACTCTCCTTCTTGTTTGGCGCGATGTGAATTGGATATGCTCCCCTACTCGATCTTGCCGATCTGGCCGATATGATTCTCGTCATGCTTGAGCATCTCTCGGCACAGCCCGGCTACGTCGAGGACGCCGAACGTGCGATGCGTGGCGACGCGCTGCCACCCCGCCTCGGGCAGGCGGCGCAGATACTCTACGTTTGCCATCCGCTGCGCCACGAATTTCTCCACCAACTCTGACAGGCGCTGGCCGCCGTACTCGCCCTCCCAGTCAACGCCGTCCGGCTCCCACCACTCCCAATGTGGGTTTTCTTCCTTCGCCATTTGACGAAAGCGCGGGGTCCAGACCTCCTCCTCGACGCGGAGAAAGTGGCCGACCACCGCGTTGAGTGACCACTCGCCGGCCGGCCTCGGCTTGCCCACCGCCATCATCGCCTCCCGGCTCACGCGCACCGGCATGGCGGCCAACTGGTCGAGCAGTGCATGACGTTCTTCGGCGTCCATGCCTCAGTTGAACCTTTCGGGCGACAGCGCGGCGAGAGCGACGGCAGGCGCGTCACCGCACACGATTTGCGAAACCAGTTTGCCGGTGATCGGGCCGAGCGATTGCCCGGTCGTCGCGTGCCCTCCGGCGATGATCAGATTCTTGACTCGCGCCGACCGCCCGATGATCGGCACGCCGTCCGGTGTGCAGGGCCGCAGGCCGCGCCAAAGTTCGATCAATTCGAGACCTTCCGTCCCAAAAAGATATTCGCCGGCGCCGCGCCGAATCGCTCCTACGCGCCGCTGGTTGATTGAGAGATCGATCCCGGCCAGTTCCAGCGTTCCCCCGAAGCGCAGAAGCGGGCCCATCGGCGTCACGGCGACGCGAGTCTCGCTCAACAGCATCGGATACGTCGGGCACATCTCCGGCCGTTTGAAGGTCAAGCTGTATCCTTTCGCCGCTTGAATCGGAACATTGATCCGCAAATCGCGGGCCACCACCGGCGACCACGCGCCCGCCGCCAGCACAACTTCATTGGGATGAAAATCGCCGCGCGTCGTTCTGACCGTAGAGATTCTCCCGTCAGATGTTTCGAAGCCGAGAACTTCCGTCCCCGTTTTGATGTGAACCCCGAGGCCTTCGGCGATGTGGGCCAATCCGCGAACAAACGAGGCCGGGTTGTGGTGCGCGTCGTCGAGGAAATGGATTCCGCCGACGACTTCCGGGCGCACGGTCGGCTCCATGTGGCGAATCTGATCGCCGTCCAACACCTCCAGGTTGATCCCGGCCTCGCGCAGAATGTGCGCCTCTTCGCGGCCTTCAGCAAAACCCTGTCGGGTCCTGAAAAGCAACATCATGCCCTTCTGCTGGTAATCGAATTGCAGGCCGTCAGTGCGGGCCAGTTCATCCCACAGAGCGCGAGTGGCGATACCCAGATCGCGCAAAACGGGGATCGCTTTTCGCATCGGCCCCTCACGCGCGGCAAATGAAAATCTCAACAGCCACGACAGAAGATCAAGGTCGAGTCGGGGCTTGATGTAGAAGGGACTCTCGGCGTCCAAAAGCCACCCCAACCCTTTCGTCAGCACGCCCGGCGCGGCAAGTGGGATCGCGTGACTCGGCACGACAAGCCCGGAGTTGCCGTACGAACTTCCCGCGCAAATGCCACCTTGATCGACGATGATGACCTGCCGCCCTCGCCCGGCCAGAAAGTAAGCCGAACATACGCCGACCACGCCGCCGCCGATGATGAGTACGGTATCCTGTTTCATATTTCCCGACCAGCAGAACTCACATTCTCCGCCGTCAACACTTCCGGGAATCCCGGCGCGCGCAGATCGGCGCCAAGCGCGTCTTCGAGCAGTTTCACCACTTGCGATGACCACGCGCTCCCGCCGTATTGCGAACGCGCGCGGATGAACGTCTGCTCCACCAGTCCGGCCAGTTCCAACGGCACGCCGAATTCGCGGCCCAGTTCGTGCGCGAAGTGCAAGTCTTTGCAGGCCAAGTCCATCGTGAAGCCGATGTTATAACTGCCGTTCAAGATCACTTGGCTCTCGGTCTCGTGAACAAAGCTGTTGCCCGAGCTGGCCTTGATCGCTTCGAAGGCCTGCGCCAGATCGATCCCGCCGCGTTTGGCCAGCATCAATGCCTCACCCGCCGCCACGAGATGAATGAAGGCCAGCATGTTGGTGATGACTTTGATCACGGAAGCCCCGCCGAGCGCGCCCATATAGAACACCTTGCCGCCCATCGCCTTAAAGGCGGGCAAGTGCGCCTCGTAGACAGTTTGGTCGCCGCCCACCAGCACGGTGATCTCGCCGGACGCGGCCTTGTGCACCCCGCCGGTCACCGGCGACTCCAGCGTGGCGATTCCTTTTTCGGCGGCCAGCGCGGCCAGCCGTTTAATCTCGTGGAGATCGTTGGTGCTCATATCAATCCACGTCCCGCCGGGGCGCAAGCCGGCCAGCACGCCGTTCGCGCCGCTCACCACCGCCGTCACGGCTTGCGGCGAGGGCAGACAGGTGAACACGCTCTCGCTGGCCTCGGCCACCTCTTTGGGCGAGGCAGCCCACTTTGCGCCTGCGGTCAACAGACTCGCCGCCGCGTTTCGATTGAGATCATGCACGGTGAGGCTGAAGCCCGCTTTCAAGAGATTGGCCGCCAGCGGCAGGCCCAAATTGCCGATCCCGATGAATCCAAAGTGTTTAGTCATCACTCGGCTCGATCAGTGTTCATCTGCGTTTCAACGGTTAGACGGGCCGATCCAGCATCTCAAGGTGCAGGCGCTGGCCGGTGTAAGGATGCGCTTCGGCCACGGCCTCATTCAATTCAACGCCCAGCCCCGGCTTCGTGGGTGGGAGGATGTACCCATCTTCCCACTGGATCTTCTCTTTCAGAATCTCGGCGTGGAAGCCGCCCCACGTCAGGATGCTTTCCTGAATCAGGAAGTTAGGGCTGCACGCGCTGACGTGAATATCGGCGGCGGCGGCGATGGGGCCGCAGTACAGATGCGGCGCGATCTGCGCGTAGTGGGCCTCGGCCATGCCGGCGATCTTCTTCGCTTCGAGAATGCCGCCCACGCGCCCCACCGCCATCTGCAGAATCGCCGCCGCCTGATACCGCAGCACGCGGGCAAACTCGTACTTGGTGGCGAGCCGTTCGCCGGTGGCAATTGGAATGATCGTTCCCCGCGCCACCAGTGCCATCTCTTCGGGATTCTCCGGCGGTACCGGTTCTTCCAGCCACAATGGGTCGTAGGGTTCGAGGCGCTTCGCTAGCCGGATCGCGCCCGCCGGCGTCATCTGCCCGTGTGTGCCGAAGAGCAAATCGCACTTGCTTCCCACCGCCTCACGGATCAGTCTGACAAATTTCTCGCTGAGGTCGAGCGCCTCCAGCGACAACTGGCGCGGGTCGAAGGCCGAATAGGGCCCGACCGGATCAAACTTCACCGCTGTAAATCCTTGCTTGACGTACTTCGCGGCGCGCTCCGCCGAGAGTTCCGCATCGGCGTAAACATTCGTATTGTCAGACTCCTCGGTGTAGATATAGGTGTACGACCTCAGCCGTTCGTTGACCAGCCCGCCCAGCAGTTCATAGACCGGCTTGCCCAGTTCCTTGCCCACAATATCCCAGCAGGCCATCTCGATGCCGCTCAGGATTCCGAGAATCGAAGTGTCCGGCAGCTGAGTGTAGCCGCTGGAATAGATGATACGCCACAGCCGTTCGATCCTGAACGGGTCCGCGCCGATGACGTAGCGGGCGCACACATCTTCGATCATCTGCGCCACGACGTGCGGATGGAACGGCACGGAATACACTTCGCCGTAGC
>JACQED010000168.1 GCA_016200785.1 Chloroflexota bacterium | reverse complement strand
TCGCAGGCACAGGTGAGCGAGCCTGCCGCAAACACAGTTTGCCGCTCTCCGCGAATGAACTATACTCTTCCTCGTCATGGCCGGTCAGACGCCTGAACCCACTCGCCCCTCCGGGCAGCACCGCGAGGAATCCCGGCAGGGCGGAATCCAAATCGAGGCCCGCGACGTGAATGTCGCCGGCGACGTGGCCGGGCGCGACGTCATCAGCACGACCAACGTCGGCTTCAGCCCGCAGGCCGTCCAGCGGTTGATCATCACGGTCGGCGCAATGGTGTTCGTCACGGCCGCCTGCTTCTTTTCGGGCGGCGTCGTGGTGGGCGGCGTGGCCATCGCCGCGCTCGACAGGCCGGTCGGTTCGTCGCACGAGGCGGCGGCCTCCATGCAATCCAAACTGGAGGCGCTTCAAAGCCTCGCGCCGGGTACGCCCTTCCAACTCACCTTCTCCGAAGATGAGATCAGTTCGTACTTCCGCTTCGTCGCCGGCCCGCAGATCGGCGTCGCCGACGGCAAAGTGCGGCTGCTCGATCCGGGCACGCTGGTCGTCGGCGGCAGGGTAGAGAGCCTGGCAGGTGTCCCCGTTGCCGCCACGTTCAAAGTGCAGGACACGCCGGGCCGGCCTCTCCTACTCACCGGCGCGGCCTTGCAACTGATCCAACTTAGAGGCACGACGTTCGGCTGGGTGGTCGTGCCGACGGCTGCGCTTCAACCGCTGGCCGGGGACGTCAACCATCTTCTCGGCAATATCCGATTGACGACGGTGTCCGACGCTTCTCACGGGGAAGAGCGGGGCTGGACGATTGAAGGCGTGACAGGCTGAGGGCGCCTGAGTATCCACCACAAAGACACGAAGGCACGAAGAACGCGATGACACCCAACGGCTACCAGGACAAAATCCTTCACGTCGATCTGGCCCGGCGTTCGAGCCGCATCGAGACGCCCGACGACAACTTTTTCCGAATCTACGCGGGCGGCGGACTGCTGGCGGCGTATTACTTGCTCAAAGAAACCGCGCCCGGCATTGACCCGCTCGGCCCGGAGAACTTGCTCATCTTCGCGAGCAGTGTCGTCGCCGGCCACCCGGCGGCGGGATTGCCTCGTCACGCCGTCGCCGCCAAGTCGCCGCTGACCGGCGGCATCGGCGAAGCGAGGGCCGAAGGGCCGTGGGGCAACGCGCTCAAAGCCTCCGGCGTAGACGCGATCATCTTCCACGGTCGCGCCGACGGGCCGGCGGGCTTGATCGTCGAAGACGGCGTGGTCGAGTTCTTCGATGCGACCGACCTGTGGGGGAAGACGGTCGGTGCGGCGACCGACGCGCTCGAGGCGAAATACGGCGCGGGGATCGGCGTGACCGCGATCGGCCCCGCCGGGGAGAATCTCGTCCGCTTCGCCAGCGTCGTCAGCCATCGCACCTTTCAGGCCGCGCGGATGGGGATGGGCGCGGTGATGGGATCGAAGAATCTCAAGGCCGTCGTTCTGCGCGGCCATCACCCGCCGCCGCTGACGCACCCCGAGGCCGTCGTCGCGTTGACACAGTCGTTCGCCGACGGCATCCCGGGCAACCCGCTCTCGACGTGGCAGTACGATCCGCCCGGCTTCTCAGTGTGGGTTCACACGCACGGCATTGACGCCGCACTCGACGTGGAGAATTATCGCAAGTCCGAGTTCGCCGCCGCCGACAACTACAAGCCCGAAGCCTTCATGCAGCACTATCGCGGCGCGGCGCCGTGCACCGGCTGTCCGAACGACTGCATCAAAATTTTTCACGTCGCCGGGATGGACGACCTCGACCCGCGCGCGGGCGGCATTCACCAGGAAATCACCGGCACGCTCGGCCCGAACATCGGCGCGAACGACACCCGGCACATCCTGCGCGCGAACAATCTGTGCAATCAATGGGGACTCGACCCGGCCTCGCTCGGCTTCACGCTTTCGATGGCGATGGAGTGCGTTGACGCCGGACTGATCGGTAAAGACGAAGTCGGACTCGATCTGCGTTTCGGGGACAGTGAGGCCGCTTTGGAGATGGTGCGGCGGATCGCGTTTCGCGAGGGCTTCGGCGACGTGTTGGCCGAGGGGACCAGGCGCGCGGCGGCGCGAATCGGCAAAGGCGCGGAGCGTTACGCGATGCAGGTCAAAGGGCAGGAGATGGTTCCGTTCGAGCCGCGCAGTCAGACCAATCTCGCGCTGGGCTACGCCGTCGCGCCCACCGGCCCGCGCTACGAAATCTGCGAGCACGATTGGGACTACGATCTCAACGTGGGATGGCCGCACTCGATGAACTTCTCGCGCACCCTCGGCATTTTGAATCGCATTCCGATGTGGCACTACGGCCCGGACAAAGTCCGCAATTTCAAAGTTCTCAACAATCTGTGGTCTGCCGCCGACGCATTGCTCATGTGCATCTTCGCCGTCGCGCCCACCCGCCTGCTGAGTCTGCGCAAGATGGCCGAGATGGTCTGGGCTGTCACCGGCTGGGAAACGTCGGATTACGAGATCATGCGGTGGGGCGAACGCCGCAATCACTTAATGCGTGTCTACAACAACCGCGAGGGGCTGACTTCTGCGGACGACGATCTGCCGGGTCGCTTCTTCGACGAGGCCGTGCCGAGCGGCATCCACGCCGGGCGCAAGTTCGACCGCGCCAGGTTCCGCGAGGTGATCCAGTTTTACTATCAAATGATGGGCTGGGACGAAGCCGGGCGGCCTCTCCCGGCGACGCTGTACGATCATCATTTGGAGTGGACGTTGACTGAATGAAACGAAACTGCCGGGAGAAATCCCGGCAGTTTTGTCTATCTTCTCTGAAGACCTTGCTCACCGCTGAGAACGCGGAGAGCGCAGAGAAAATCTGAGCGAAACTCAGCGGACTCCGCGCGCTCTGCGGTTCACCGGCAACTCTCGCTAGACGGGCCTATGGCGATGTCGTCGGCGCGGGAGTCGGCGCCGGCGTGGCCGCCGGTGCTGGCAGCGTCGGCACCGGGAGCAACAGCGGGTTGTTCGACGGCACCAACATCACCTGAATGCCCGGCGAAAGTTTCTCCACGTAACGGAACGTAATCAGTTCGGGATTGTCTTTCAATGCCTGGCTGATGAGCGCCAGCGCCTTCGCCTGCGCTTCGGCCTCCAGAACGGTGGCCTCGGCCTGGCCCTTCGCCCGGATCACGACGGCATCGGCCAGGCCTTTGGCTTCGGCGCGGGCCTGCTCGGCTTCCTGCTGTTTCTGCTGAACGACGAAAGCCGCCCGCTGCGCGTCCTGCTCGGCGATCTGCTTCTTCTCGACGGATGCCGCATATTCGTCGGTGAAGTGGATGTCTCGCAGAACGAAGTCCACCAGAATCAGTCCGTTCTCTGCCATTTTCTTCGATAGCGTATCGGTGATCGAGGCTTCCATTTCGGTGCGCTTGCTGCTGACGATTTCCTCGATGCCGTACTGCGAGGCGATGTCGCGGATCGTGCCGCGCGCCGCCGGCCGCACCAGTTCGTCCTGGTAACGGCCTTGCCAGGTGATGTGCACCTGCACCACTTTGGCCGGGTCAACCCCATAAATCACCGACGAATCAATAAAGACCTGCTGGCCGTCTTTGGTGCGGGCTTTGACCGAATCGTCGCCTGACTGTTGACCCTCGCCGGTGACGGCGCTCATGGTGTACGTCTGGCGCGAGATTTGGTAGGTGATCACGTTCTGAAAGAATGGCACGACCCACTGCAAGCCGGGTTGAAGGGCTTGCTGCTTGACGCCGTTCTCGCCGGGCAGGGCGCTGATCACCACGCCGCGCTGCTCCGGCTGGATGAAGATGACGCTGGATGCGGCGGTGGTGAGCGCGATGGCCGCGACCAGTGTGCCGATGATCAGCGTAACCGCCGCGCCCGTTCCCTCCCGCCGCGACGCCCGAAATGCGCCGTAGACGAACGAGCCGATCAATGCCAGCCACGAGACCGTGGCCAGTATCTGTAGAAACCCTGCGACGTTCATGTTTGCTCTATCTCCTTTTGCTAAACCGAGTCAGTGCCTGCGTTCTGCCGAATGATTATAGCACTTCTGACCGAAGACAACAGCGAATCGGGGAAGTAGCAAATTCGCTCTGTCCCCAATTCGTCGTTGTACTGCCCGCCGAACCGTGCTACCATCAACCCATGCGCCAATTCACTGCCCGGATCGTTCGCCTCAATGCTCTCGCCAACGGACACGTTCTGGCCGCAGTCGCCGGACCTCTGCCCGGAGGCCACGCGGCGGGGCAGTTCTACCTCGCGCTCCCCGCCGAACGCAATCAATCGGCCCATCACTATCTACGGCTTCCGCTGTTTCTTGAATCGTTCGGCCCGGACGGGATGACGATTGAACTCCCTCCCGATCTCACGTACCTTTCGCCCGGCGACGAACTTGACTTGGCCGGCCCGTGCGGACGCGGCCTTATCCTGCCCGAACGCGCCCGGAACGTTCTGCTCATCGCCGGCCCCGCCGGCCCGGCGCGTTTGCGGCCAATCGCCGACTCGGCGCTGGCCCGCCGTGCTTTGATCGTCCTGTACTCTGAGACACCTCAATCGCTCGACGGCCTCTCTCCCGAAATCGAAGCGCGCTTCGGCCCGGCGCATCTATCCGAGGCCGTGGGCTGGGCCGACGCGATCTACGCCGACCTCGAACGGAGCGCGCTGTCAGATTTACAGCGCCGGTTGCGCGATGGCGCGGCGAACGGCGAATGGCCGACCCTGCCCCTCGCGTTCGCTCTCCTCAAGCCGCCTATGCCCTGCGGCGTAGGCGCATGCCTCGCTTGCGCCGTGTTCACCTCTCACGGCTGGAAACTGGCGTGCGCCGATGGGCCGTTCTTTGACTTGCTCGACTTGGAGTTGTGATAACAGGAATGCTTTCCGTCCTGTGTGTCGTCGCCCACCCCGACGACGAAACAATTCTGACCGGCGGTGTGTTGGCGATGCTGGCGGCGCGCGGCGCGGAGGTTCACGTAGTGTGCGCCACGCGCGGCGAAGGCGGCGAACTCGGCGAGCCGCCGGTCGAGCGCGCGCAACTCGGCCAGGTGCGCGAAGCCGAAATGGTCTGCGCCGTTGGGAAACTCAAAGGCAAGTCGCTGACGTTTTTCGATTACGTCGATCCCACTGTCGGGCCGGGGGAGGAGTTATACGCCTTCCATGCCGATCTGACGATGTTCGCCGGCCAGATCGCGGCCAGCATCAAGCAAGTTCGCCCCGACGCTGTGCTGACGCACGGCGCGAACGGCGAATACGGCCACCCGGCCCATGTGCTGGTTCATACGGCGGTGAAGATTGCGGTGATGTCCCTCACCCCGGCCCTCTCCCTTTGGGAGAGGGGGGATTCCCTCAGCCCGGCCCTCTCCGAAGGGGAGAGGGGGGACGCCGTCAACGTGGCCTTGTCGCGAAGAGAGAGGGAGTCTGACTCCCCTCTCCCGCCGGGAGAGGGGTTGGGGGTGAGGGCCAAGCCGCCGCTTCCTCCCGAACTCCTTGCGCGGTGTCGAGAACTCCGTCGGGAAGCCACCGACGCGGAGAAACTACTGTGGCAACTGTTGCGCAATCGTCAATTGAACGGAGCGAAATTTCGCCGCCAACATCCATTTCACGGTTACATTCTTGACTTCTACTGCCACGAAGCGAAATTGGCTATTGAACTCGATGGCGGTGGTCACGCCGAACCAGAACGGAGGAAGCATGACGCCGAACGCACACGGGCATTGCAGGCAGAGGGGATTCGTGCTATCCGGTTCTGGAATGATGAGGTGTTACGGAATACCGAAGCGGTATTGCAGGTGGTTTGGGAGACCCTCACCGACTCCCTCACCCCAGCCCTCTCCCAAGGGGAGAGGGTGTCCGACTCCCCTCTCCCCTTGGGAGAGGGGTCGGGGGTGAGGGCTGAGCCTTCGGCCCTCTACACCTTCGCCGCAACCTACCCCAATCACCCATACCCACGTCTCACAAATAAAGACGACCCCGCGCACTTCGTCATCGATGTGACGTCGTGGCTCGACGCAAAGGAAGCCGCCGCGCTGTGCCACAAAACGCAGACGCCGCTGTTCGTCCGCCGCCGCTCCGAGGCCGCGGGCCGACCGCTCACCGTGCGCGACGTCTTGTTGACGCGCGAAGGCTTGCACTGCCTCTGGCCGGCATCCGACGTGATACCGACCGATGCGTTCGCTCAATTCCTGCGAACCGAATGCGCCGATGTATTCGTCTGACTCTCTAACGCAAAGCCGCAAAGACGCCAAGTTGCTCCCTTGGCGTCTTTGCGCCCCTGCGACTTTGCGTTGAATCGGGCTTTGTCATTGTGGCGGCTAAGATGATCGATCTCGCGCCATCTCACAAACGCGGCCTCGCGCTGAAGTCGCCCCTCCTCAACGCCGCCGGCACGCTCGGCTTCGCCGACGAGTATGCCGCGTTGATCGACTTCGCCCGCCTCGGCGCGTTCGTGACCAATCCTGTCACGGCCCGGCCCCGCACCCCGGCGCGCGGCGATCGCGTTTGTGAATTTGCCGGCGGCGCGCTGATCCACACCGGCCTGCCAAACCCCGGAGTCGGCGAAGCGATTCGACAATACGCCCGCAAGTGGGCGCGAATGCCCTGCCCGATCGTCGTTCACGTCGCCGCCACGACGCCGGACGAAGTCGCGACGTGCGTTCAGCGGTTGGAGGCGGTGGACAATGTGGCGGGCATCGAATTGGGATTCCGCGACGAAATCGCGACTGGGGAGGCCGTTGATCTTATCGCGGCGGCGGCCCAATTGGCGAGTCTGCCGGTGCTGGCGCGATTGCCGCTGATCCGCGCGGAGGAACTGTGCCAGGTCGCCGTGAATGCTGGAGCGCAAGCCCTCGTCGTCGCCTCGCCGCCGCGCGGCACGGTGCGCCTTTCCACTGGCGAGTGGCTTACGGGGCGGCTCTACGGCCCCGCGTACTTTCCACTCGCGCTAAACGCTGTTCGATCGGTGACGAGCAAAGTGAAGATTCCGATGATCGGCGCGGGTGGAATTCACACTCTGGCCGACGCGCAAGCCATGCTCGCCGCCGGCGCGGCCGCCGTCGAAGTGGACTCGGCGGCTTGGCGCGATCCCCGGACGTTCGAGCGCATCGCTCTTGGTTTAGCGTAATGGAATTGAACCGCAAAGCCGCGAAGGGCGCAAAGTTTTGTTTTCTTGGCGTTCTTGGCGGCTTCGCGGTTAGATAGTGGGGTGGTGACCAGCAGCGTTATTCTGTTTTGGGTTTAGGGCTGTCAAGGAGAATCGTCACCGGCCCGTCGTTGAGAATCTCGACGAGCATATCCGCGCCGAAGACGCCCGTTTGCACCGGGACGCCGTGACCGCCGAGCAATTCGGCGAAGCGGCGCACCAGCGGCTCGGCGACGTCGGGCGGAGCGGCGTAGGAGAAGCCCGGCCGGCGGCCCCGGCTCGTGTCGGCGTAAAGCGTAAACTGGCTGACGACGATGGCCTCGCCCTTCACGTCGAGCACCGATAAATTTGTCTTCTCGGCCTCGTCCTCGAACATTCGCATGAAAGCGATCTTGTCGGCCAGCCAGGCGGCATCGGCCTCGGCGTCGCCCTGGCCTACGCCGACCAGAATGACGAAGCCGCGCCCGATCTGCGCGACTTGCTTCCCATCAATCGAAACTGACCCGCGACTGACTCGCTGAACGACTGCCCGCATGTTCAGCCTTTGCCGTTGAGTTTCGTCTCGACGGCACGGCGGATCTCGTCGTATTCGGCGTGGCGGCCCAGTTGCTTCTTCGAGAAGACAAGGTCGCCCGACACGCTGACTTCAAATACACCGTCATCGGAGGGGATCAGTTTGAGGGAGGCGATGTGGGGTTCAAAGTCTTTGAGAAGTTGGTCCGTCAGACTGACGGCGCGCGGGGTATAGTGTCAAACCGCGCAGTATTCGATGGTGATGTCAAGCATGGCGCTGTCTCCTCGGCATGAAATCTGTTAGCCAGTATAGCACGCCGATTGACGCGCGACAAATCGAAGATGGGCGAAAGCGCGCGTTCCTTGACAGCCCTTTTCACCTCAGGTACAATCACCCCAACGTCGTCGCGGGCCTGTAGCGCAGTTGGGAGCGCGCTTCAATCGCACTGAAGAGGTCGAGGGTTCGAATCCCTCCAGGTCCACTCACAGGGAGTCCTATGTTCGACAAGCGCAAGAGAGACTACGAAGACGGCTTGCGCGACCGGACACGAGAACTCCGTCATGACGGTCTCACGTATAGTGAGATCTGTGAAGCGCTGGAGATCGAGATCCCCAAGAGCACGATTAACAACTGGGTCAAAGACATCGAATTAACGCCGGAACAGAAAGAGCGCATCGAGCAGAAAGAACGTGACTCGATACTGAGAGGGCAGCCGCTCGGCGCTGAGTGGAACAGAGAACAGAAGCGCCGCCGCTTGCGCGAGATTTCTGACAAGGCGGCCCCGATCGCCGAAAGGCTGGCGCAGAACAAAGAGGCCCTCATGCTGATGGCCTCCGCGTTGTACATGGGGGAAGGTGCCAAGGCTCCCAATGCCTTCTCCTTTGGGAATAGCGATCCGCGCATTATTCAAGCGTGGCTCGCGCTGTTGCGGCAGACCTTCGACGTTGACGAAAGTAAGTTCCGTTGTCAGTTGGCGATCTCAGAGGGAATGGATGAGGCTGGGTTGCGAGAATTCTGGTCAGAGATTACCAGCATTCCAGCGACTCAGTTTATCAGAAGTAGCGTCAAAGCAGACTCCGGAGGTCGGAAGCGTGACGGCTACAAAGGTGTATGTATCGTTACCTATCATTCCCTTGAGGTTCGGCGCATGTTGGATGCCATCGGGCAAGGCGTCATTGACGATCTGCTCGACGATGCAATAGAATAGTCCAGACCTTTGGGCCCGTAGCTCAGCCTGGGAGTAGCGGCTGCATGGCATGCAGTAGGTCGAGGGTTCAAATCACTCCGGGTCCACTTCACAACTTCATACGATGCGCAGATGAGGAGTAGTAGGTCATCCCCACAGCGAGCCGGGAGAGAGAGGTGTGAGCCTGGCATGGCGCGGACGGGGACGCCGGGGCGGGCAGACACAAAGACTTGCCCCAAACGGGCAGACACGCAGGTCTGCCCCAACAAGACCGAACTCGCCTCGGAGCACTGCCGGTGAATCCGTAAGGGCAATCCCACGTGATTGTCCACCTAGCCGGCGGCGGGTCAGCCCGTTACAGCGTTGCTTGGAGTGACCACAGCGGATTAGAGAAATCAACGGATTGTCCGTTGCCGCTGTGGTAATCAGGGTGGTACCGCGGAGGCCCCTTCGTCCCTGTTCTACTGGATGAAGGGGCTTTCGTTCATTCTTTTGCGGTAAGCGTTCAGGTCACGCAGCCCTTTCTAACCACCAAGACACAAAGACACCAAGTTTCACGACGCTTTCTTTGTGTCCTTTGTGTCTTCGTGCCTTCGTGGTAAAAGTCTGGCGGCGGACTGAACGGTTACCTTTTGCGAACGGCGGAGGGGCCGGGGGTGAGGGCCTGCACGACACGGAGCGAGGAGACATGGCTACCAAAACGAAAGCAAAAACGAAAAAGTCAACGCCGAAGACGACGGCAACAGCGGCCCGCAAACCGGCGGCTAAAACGACTCGCAAGCCGGTCGCCGCAAAATCGGCTCGCAAGTCGACGCGTGTTTCGGCAAAGACCCCTTCGTCGCAACCCGCAACTCACAATTCGCGCGATCGCTACATCCCGCAGAAGATCGAGCCGAAGTGGCAGAAGAAGTGGGCGGCCGATCGGCTGTACCGCGCCGAGGTCGATCCGTCGCGCCCCAAGTTCTACGCGCTGACGATGCTGCCGTACCCGTCCGGCGAACTCCATATCGGCCACTGGTACGCCATGACGCCCAGCGACGCGCGGGCGCGCTTCATGCGTATGCAGGGCTTCAACGTGATGTTTCCGATGGGCTTCGACGCCTTCGGCCTGCCGGCGGAGAACGCCGCCATCCAGCGCGGCATTCACCCGAAGAAATGGACTTACGCGAACATCGAGCGGATGCGCCAGCAACTGCGCTCGATGGGCGCGATGTTCGACTGGGAACGCGAAGCCGTCTCGGCCGATCCCGAATACTATCGCTGGACGCAGTGGTTCTTCGCGCAACTGTTCAAGCACGGGCTGGCGTACAAGAAGATGTCGCCGGTGGACTGGTGCCCGAAGGACAACACCACGCTGGCCCGCGAGCAGGTGTGGGGCGAAGACCGCCGCTGTGAACGATGCGGAACGCCGGTCATCAAGAAGAACCTGGCGCAATGGTTTTTCAAGATCACCGATTACGCCGAAGAACTGTTGGACTTCGACGGCACGGACTGGCCGGAGCGCGTGCGCCTTCTGCAAACGAATTGGGTTGGCCGAAGTGAGGGCGCCGAGGTCACGTTCCACTCCGAACACGAAGACCCCATCACGGTCTTCACCACCCGGCCCGACACGCTATGGGGTGCGACGTTCATGGTGTTGGCCCCGGAGCATCCATTGGTGCTGAAGTTGACGTCACCGGATCGCAAAGCCGAAGTGGAAACCTATGTGGCCGAAGCCACGCGCCAGAGCGACATCCAGCGCGAGGCCGCCGACCGCGAGAAGTCGGGCGTGTTCATCGGCGCGTATGCGATCAACCCGGTGAACGGCGCGCGCATCCCGATCTGGACCGCCGACTACGTGCTGATGACATACGGCACCGGCGCGATCATGGGCGTGCCGGCGCACGACGAGCGCGACTTCGCGTTTGCGAGGAAATTCAGCCTGCCGATTCCAGTTGTGATCGCGCCGCCGGGGTGGGATGGCCATCCGCTGAAAGAGGCGTATCACGGTGAGGGCGTGATGGTGAATTCCGGCGCCTTCGACGGCACGCCGACCAGCGAAGCCGTCGCCAAAGTGACGAAGTGGCTGGAGGAGCGCGGACTGGGCAAGGGCAAAGTAACCTATCGCCTGCGCGACTGGCTGATCTCGCGCCAGCGTTATTGGGGCGCGCCCATCCCGATCGTCTACTGCCCGACGCACGGCGCTGTGCCCGTCCCCGACGATCAACTGCCCGTGCTGCTGCCCGACGACGTGGAGTGGAAGCCGACCGGCGAAAGCCCGTTGAAACTGCATCCCACCTGGTCGAAGACGACCTGCCCGATCTGCGGTGAACCTGCGACCCGCGAAACCGACACGATGGACACCTTTATGTGTTCCTCGTGGTATCAATATCGGTACCTGAGTCCGGACTACGACAAAGGCCCGTGGGATCCAAAGGAGTACAGCTACTGGATGCCGGTGGACTGCTACACGGGCGGCATTGAGCACGCCACGATGCACCTGATTTACACGCGCTTCTTCACGAAAGCCCTGCGTGACATGAGGATCGTCCGGGATGACGAGCCGATGATGCAATTGCGGAATCAGGGCATCATCCTGGGCGAAGACTCAGACAAGATGTCCAAGTCCAAAGGCAACGTCGTCGCGCCGGACGATCTGGTGAAGCACTACGGCGCGGACGCGGTGCGCGCCTATCTGATGTTCTTCTCGCAATGGGATCAGGGAGGGCCGTGGAATAGTAAGGGCATCGAGGGCGTGGTGAGGTGGTTGAATCGGGTGTGGAAGTTGATCGTTGAGAAACCGCCGAAACGTGCCAACGTTGAAACGTCAGAACGTTCAAACGTTGCCGACCTGCGGCGCAAGGTGCATCAAACTGTTCGGCGTGTGACACGAGACTTTGAGAACTTCGAGTTCAACACCATCGTCGCCGCGTTGATGGAACTGCTGAACGCGCTGGCAAAGATGAAAGAGACGTCCGTCGTCAACACTCCGGCGTGGGACGAGGCGGTGGACGCCTACGTTCGAATGATGGCGCCGATCACTCCGCATGTTGCCGAAGAACTGTGGGCCAAGATGGGCAAACCGTACTCGATTCACCAGCAGCCGTGGCCGAAGCACGACGAAGCCGCCGCCGCCGAGGACATGATCACGCTGGTCTTGCAAGTCAACGGCAAAGTACGCGACCGCCTGCAAGTCCCCGCCGACATCGCCGAGGCTGAGGCGAAAGACAAGGCGCTGGCGAGCGAAACCGTCCGCCGTTATCTGAGCGGCAAGACGCCGAAGCAGGTGGTGTATGTGGCGGGGAGGTTGGTCAACGTCGTGGTGTGAGGGTATGATTGCCCCCCTTCCCTCTTCGTGCTATATTTCCTCCCATGTCCCCCCCGAAAGAAAAGATACTCGTCGTCGAAGACGATTACGACGCGCTCGATCTGATGGCCAAACAGGCCCTCGCGCCGATGGGTTATCTTGTCGCGACGGCGACGGATGGCGCGGCTGGAATTCAAAGGGCCATCCAACTTCAGCCGGACCTCGTCATCGCCTCTCTGCAACTGCCGGGCCTGTCGGGCAAGGACCTCATGGTCGCCATACGCTCGCAAGGCCTCGACGCCCCGGTGATTGTGACCGCTACGCACGGTATGGAGGCGCAGGCCATCGCCGCCTTTCGCCTCGGCGCGGTTGACTTTCTAGCCAAGCCACTGCGCGAGGCCGAGCTCGTCTCGGCGGTCGATCGCGCGCTCGCTCAAGTGCGCCTGCGCCGAGAGCGCGCGCAACTCGCCGACAGCCTGGGGCAAGCCAACAAGCAACTCGAGCGGCGGGTCAAAGAATTGACCGTGCTCTACGGCATCGGCAAGGCCGTCACCTCGAGCACTGATATCCAGCAGCTCTTTGGCCGGCTGGTCGAAGCCGCCTTGTTCGTGACCGAAGCGGAACTCGGCTACGTTCTGCTGGTGGACGAAGAGTCGGGCAAATTCGTCATGCGTGCCAGCAAGAACATGCCGCCCTCGGCTTCCGGCACGCGCCTGCTCGGCGGGTCGTTCGACGACGGCGTCTCGTCGCTCGTGCTCAAGTCGGGCGAGCCGCTCACCATCGCCGGCGCGGCGCTCGGCAAATTCAAGATTGCGAATCTCGCCCAAGCCGCCGCCGTCGTGCCGATGAAGGCAAAAGAAAAAGTTGTCGGCGTGATCGTCGTCGCCAACAAATCGGCGCGTCCCTTCGGCGACCGCGACCAGGCCATGCTCTCCGCCGTGGCCGACTACGCTTCAATCGCGCTGGTCAATGCTCGACTGTTCCACGAACTCGAAGCGCGCGCCAATAGTCTCCAACAGGCTTACGACGAGATACGCGCCGGCGAGAAGGTCAAAACCGACATCGTGCAGAATGTCAGCCACGAACTGCGCACCCCGCTGATCCACGCCAGAGGTTATGCGGATTTGCTCGCGCAGAGCGACACAAGCAGATTCACACCCGAACAGTTGGAGGCGGTGCAAACGATCACGGCCAAACTCGACGCCATTGCCCGGCTCATAGAAAACCTGACCGCGCTCTCTGACACCGGCGGCAGGCCGGAAGCGCCCGAAACCATACCCGTCACCGATCTTGCCCGGCAGGCCGTCAGCCGATTCGAACTGGCCGCCAAGAGCGCGGGGATCGCACTGGTGTCGCAACTGCGCGCCGACGGGGCAAAGGTCGTGGTAGATGTGACGGGCATTGCTCGCGTGTTCGACGAGTACCTGTCGAACGCGATCAAATTTTCGCCGCAGGGCGGCCAGGTGACTCTGCGCGTGCGCGACGTGGGGGATGGCACGGTGGAGGTGATGGTGGCCGACAGCGGCATCGGCATCCCGCCCGACAAACTGCCGCGCGTCTTCGACCGCTTCTATCAAGTGGATTCCTCGACCACGCGCAAATTCGGCGGCGCCGGCCTCGGGCTCTCGCTGGTCAAACAAATCGTCGAAGCCCAAGGCGGCAAAGTGTGGGCCGAGAGCGAGGGCGTGCCCGGAAAAGGCTCCAGGTTCTACTTCACTGTGCTCAAAGCGCAGGACTGAAAGTCCTCATGCCTCCCCTCGTCTTTGTTGTTGACGGCGATACCCGAACCCCGATTCTGCTCAAAGGCACCCAGCCGCTGACAGGCGCGAAGTTCGACGTGCGCGCCGCGGCGGAGGGTGTGGCGGCTTTTCGATTTGTCGAACAAAATAAACCCGATCTGATCGTTCTGTCGGCTGAACTGCCCGGCAAACTTTCGTGGCAGGAGATGGTCAGAGGCTTTCGCAAAGCCGGCGTTCGAGCGCCGGTGATCCTTGTGACCCAGAACAAGGACCTGGCGACCGGCGAAGCCTTAGACCTCGGCGTGCGCGACGTGCTGCACAAGCCTCTCACCGGGCCTGTGCTCCGCGAGTCACTGCGCTCTGCACTGGCCGATGTGCAGTACCGCAAGATCGTGCCGCCGGCCTCGCCTGCGCCCAAGGAGGTCCGGCGGGGCATGCCGGCTGGCCTGAGCGAAGTCGACGTGCTGTACGCGATCGGCAAATCGGTCACCTCGCTCACCGATCTCGAAGAAATCCTGCACCGGGTTGTTGAAGCCGCAGTTTTCCTGACCAGCGCCGAGCAGGGCTTTCTCATGTTGCTCGACGAGGAGAGTCAGGAACTCATCCTCCGCGCGGCCAAGAACATCTCGGATCAGGTCGGACGCACTCTGCGGCTCCGCACCAGCGACGGCATCGCCGGGCAAGTGGTGAAGACCGGCAAACCAATCCTGTTGGGCGGCGAGCAGCAGACGAAGATCAAGACCTCGTTTCTGGTGCGTTCGGCGCTTTACGTGCCGCTCAAAACCACCGGCCGGGTGATCGGCGTGCTGTCGGTGGACAATCAGCGATCGGCCCGTGCGTTCACCGAGCGCAATCAGCGGTTCCTCTCAGCCGCCGCCGACTATGCCGCGATCGCCATCGAGAACTCGCGGCTGTTACAGGGCCAGCGCGATCGGGCGGCCGCCCTCGAGATCGCTTACCGCGAACTGGAGGAGACCGACGCGCTCAAGACCCACATGATCCAGAACCTGTCGCACGAACTTCGCACGCCGCTCGTCTTCATCAAAGGCTATGTTGACATGCTCGAGACCGGCGCTTTGATGGACGTGCCGGCTGAGGTGCGAGACGGCCTGAAGACCGTGCAAAGACGGATCAACGACCTGGTCAAGATCGTCGAAAACACCGTGGCTCTGAGCCAGCCCGCGCGCGAGACGATCGTCACCGAAGATGTGGTGCTCGGCGAACTGATCCAAGCGGCTGTGGACAAAAGAATGGCGGACGCCGAGAAGGCCGGGATCGTCATGGTCGTCGATCTACCCCCGACCCCAATACACGTTCTGGCCGACCAGCGCCAGGCGGGGCAGGTGCTGGGCAACCTGCTCGACAACGCCGTCAAGTTCAGCCCGAACGGCGGATTGATCACGGTCGCCGCGCAAGCCCTCGACAGGCAGTTGGCTGAGGTGCAGGTGAGCGACTCGGGCGTCGGCATCCCCGCCGACAAAGTGGACAAGGTTTTCGAGAGGTTCTTTCAGGTGGACGGCTCGGCCACGCGCCGCTACGGCGGCACGGGGCTGGGCCTGGCAGCGGCGCGCGAAATCATCCAGGCGCATGGTGGAGACCTCAGCGTGGTCAGCAAGCCGGGCCGAGGCAGTGTCTTTCGCTTCACTCTCTATCTTGCGGACGCCGCGCCGAAAATTTCTGCGTTCCAGACCGCTTAATCAAACTTCGCGCTTACCTGAGACCGCAGAAGGTTAGTACGTTTACCTCACTGTGCCGCCGCGTGGCGGCGTGATACGATAATTCAGTATGGGTGGCAAGATTCTCGTAATAGATGACGGGCGCGAGGTGCGCGACTTTCTGGTGAAGTACGTCCTCGCGCCGCGCGGTTTTGAAGTCCTCGTGGCCGAAGACGGCGAACAGGGCCTGGCTATGGCATTGGCGGCCTCGCCCGATTTGATCATCGCCGACCACAACATGCCCGGCCGCTCCGGGATCGAAGTCGTCGCCGGCCTGCGCGCCGCCGGGCGCGACATCCCCACGATCCTGATGACGGCGCAAGGCTCCGAAGCGTTGGCGAAAGAAGCTGTCGAAGCCGGCGTCTCGGCTTACATCGTCAAGCCGTTCGAGACCGACGAAATGCTGGCCGCGATTGGCCGGGCGTTGCGCGACGCTCAGCGCAGGCGCGAGGTGACTCGCCTGGCCGCCGAATTGCAGACGGCCAACTCCGAATTGACCAGCCGCTTGCGCGAGCTGGAAGCGCTCACCAGTGTCGGCCACGCCATCACCGCCCACCTCGACCTCGACACCGTCCTCGGCAAAGTCATCGAATCCGCCGTCAGCCTCACCGGGGCCGAAGAAGGCTCGTTGTTGCTGCTCGACGAGAAAACCGGTGAACTGACGATGCGGGCGGCCAAGAACTTCGACGACGAATTTGTCCGCACCTTCCGCTTGCGCTCGCAAGACTCGCTCGCCGGGCAGGTCATTCGCTCCGGCCAGCCGTTCCTGCTCGACGAGTCGGCCCCGCAGAAAATCAAGACGACCTATCTGGTTCACTCGCTGATCTACGTTCCGCTGCGCGCCCACGCACGGGTCATCGGCGTGCTGGGTGTGGACAACCGCCGCACACGGCGCGCCTTCTCCATTCATGAGCAGCGGCTCATGGTTGCGCTGGCCGATTACGCCGCCGTGGCCGTCGAGAATGCGCGTCTGTATTCAAACACTGAGGCCGAGCGCAGCAAGCTCGATACCATCCTGCGGCAGACCGAGGACGGCGTGATCGTGGTGGATCAGGAAAAACGCCTCATGCTGATTAATCCCACGGCGCGCGCCGCCTTCGGCATCAACGGGGCCGACGTCACTGGCCGTCCGGTGTCCGAGATTATCCAGCATCCGGAGGTGCGCGACCTGCTGGCTCGTTCGGGAGACGACCTCAAGACGCGCCGCCGCGAAGTGCCGCTCGAGGACGGCCGCGTGTTCAACGCGCATCTGACCGAAATCGGCGGCGTGGGCCAGGCGGTCGTGATGCAAGACATCACCCACCTCAAAGAACTCGACCGCATCAAGTCCGAGTTCGTCACGGCCGTCTCCCACGATCTTCGCTCTCCGCTCACAGCCATCCTCGGCTACGTCGAACTGCTGAACCGCGCCGGACCGCTCAACGACCAGCAGGCCGAGTTCGTTCGCCGCGTGCGGTTCAGCGTGCAGGCGATCACGGCGCTGATCTCCGACCTGCTCGATCTCGGCCGCATCGAAGCCGGCTTTGACACGCAGAAAGAGCCTCTGCAAGTGCCGTTGCTGGTGCGCTATGCGGTGGACGGATTGGTGAGTCGGGCGGAGCAAAAACGGATCAAAATAAAATTGGACATGCCGCAGTCGGCCGAGCCGGTTCTGGGTAACCCGGTTCGACTTCGGCAGATGGCTGCCAACTTGATCGACAACGCCATCAAGTACACGCCCGATGGCGGGACCGTCAGCGTGGCGGTGCGCGACGAATCCGATCAGATCATTTTCACCGTGACCGACACCGGCGTCGGCATCGCGCCGGCCGACCAGCCGTATATTTTCGACAAGTTCTACCGGGCAAGGAACGTGAAGGATTCCGATGTTCCCGGCACAGGCCTCGGCCTCTCGCTGGTAAAATCTATCGTCGAGAACCACAGCGGCCGCGTGTGGGTCGACTCGAAACTCGGTTACGGCACGACGTTCGTCGTCGTTTTGCCGAAGCATCAGGAAGCGCAGGCGGAGAATTAGTTCCTCACCGAGAATCCGATCGCCTCGCTTCGATATTTCTTCCCCGCCGCATCTTCCCCTACAACCTGCAAAGTGTGATCGCCCGCCGCGAGTTGCCACCACGTTTCGAACGGCGAGGCGTCGAGGGTGGCTAGCGGCTGGCCGTCGAGCACGAACGTCAACCGGACGAGCGCCACGCCGCTCATTGCGCTAAGACGAATCTGTTGACTGGCTTCGGGCAACAGCGGAGTGATGTGGTACACCGTCTTCGGGTCAGGCGACGTGACGACGATCTCGCCTGCTTCGCCGCTCGCCTGCGCCCCTGCTCTCTGTCGCGGCGGCCTCGGTATCCCCGCCTGCCTCGCCCAACTCTCGGCCTCGGGCGGCAGAACGAGAAATATCTTTTCCACAACTCGATTCGGCGGCGTGTTCGCGTCGGCCAGTTGTCCTGTGGTAGTGTCGATCTTGAATCGCTGGTAGAGATTGTCCGTCTGCGCCGGCTCGGTTCCGGCGATAAAGATCTCACCGACGCGATAGGGGCATGGCGCGCTCGGCGAAGGCAACAGCCCGGAAAGCGCGCAGACTTCGACGCGGGTAAGCCCCGGAGGCTCCACGAACGATTGCGGCGGACGGGCCTGGAGCGCGGCGCGCATGAAGTCGTGCCAGATCGGGCCGGCGCCCGAGACTCCGGATATCTTGACCATTGGCGTGTTATCCGCGTTGCCGACCCAAACCCCGACGGCAAGTTGCGGTGTGTAGCCCACGATCCAGTTGTCGTGATAATCGGTGGTCGTCCCGGTCTTCACGGCCGCCGGCCGACCGATCTGCAAGATGCTGTTCAGGCCGAACGTCGCCGCCCGCGCTTGATTGTCCGAAAGAATGTCGCTGATGAGATAGGCGACGCGAGGATCGAGGACTTGCTCTCCCTCTCCCTGTAGGAGAGGGCCGGGGTCAGGGCGGCGCTCGATCGTCTCCCCCTTCGCATTTGTTACCTCCAAGATCGCAACCGGCTCGACTCGCCGCCCGCCATTGGCGAAGACTGCGTAGGCCGAGGCGAGATCGAGCAGACGCACCTCGCCGCCTCCGAGCGTGAGCGCGAGGCCGAAGCGATCGGCGTCTGACAAGGTCGTCAGCCCCATTCGCCCTGCGAGGCGAATCATCGTCCGCAGGCCCACGTGATCGAGCGCGACGACTGCGGGGATGTTCAGCGACGAGGCCAATGCTTCGCGCGCCAGCACCGGGCCGTGATATTGACGGTCGTAGTTCTGTGGCACGTACGAATAGCCCTCTTTCGTCACGAACGACCGGCGGACGTCTAGGATCATCGTGGCGGGAGTCCAAGGGCAATCCATTGCGGATTGCGAATTGCGAATTGCGGATCCGAGATCGGGACACAGGTCGGGTGAAAACGCCGCCGCATAGGTGATCGGCTTGATCGCGCTGCCGGGCTGACGCGGGGCGACGGCCAGATTGATCGCGCCGGAGGCTTCGGCGTTGAAGTAGTCTGGACTGCCAACCATGGCCAGAATTTCACCCGTGCGGGGATCGAGGGCGACGAGCGCGGCGCCGCTTGCGCCGTGCGGTATGCCGAGCGGGTCGTTCGCCAGCGTCTTGAGGTGACGCGCGGCGAGATCGGTTGCGAGGTGTATGAGGTCAAGGTCCACCGTCGTCGTCACCGTCAGTCCCGAGTGCAGCACTTCGGGCGGATATTTCCGCTCGAGCAAATCCCAAACGTAGAATACGAAATGCGGCGCGCCGATCGGGAAGGGGGTGGAAGCAAACTTTGGCTTCTCGCTTTTCGCCAGCCGGGCGTCCTCGGCGGTGATGTAACCTTGTTTCACCATCAGGTCGAGGACGATCGCCTGTCTGTCCGCCGCCGCTTGCGGGTCGGTGAGTGGATCGTACAACGACGGCGCCTGCGGCAGGCCCGCCAGGAGCGCGCTTTCGGCCAGATCGAGTTCGGCGGCGTGTTTGCCGAAATACGTCTGCGCCGCGGCGTCCACGCCGTATGCCAGGTGGCCGTAGTAAGTCTGATTGAGATACAGCGCGAGAATGTCGTCTTTCGAGTAGGCCCGCGCCAGCCGCCAGGCGAGGATTGACTCGCGCAACTTGCGCGTCAGCGTCCGCTCGGCGCGTTCCTGCGGGTCGAGCAGATGATTGCGGGCCAC
>JACQED010000018.1 GCA_016200785.1 Chloroflexota bacterium | reverse complement strand
GTAGTGGCCGCTCTTTGCGATCGAGATCAGCCGCACTGTTTCGGTGCGAACGAGATGCGCTTTCTCGCGCAACTTTTGCAGTAACTCAGGATCGTGAGTCGCCATAGGTTCAGGCCATTCTCGAATCGGGCACTCTGCTATGCCACCAACGCCCGGAGTTGGAAACTCCGGGCTGAATACATGGAAGTTGGCTGAAGCCAACTGAACGTCGCAGGCTCACAGCCCGGTTCGCCGGGCTTTCATGTCTTTAGCCGGGAGATTGATCTCCCGGCGTTTTCGGATCGTAAGCCCCCGGCGTGACCGGCGGGCTGAACACCGTCACCAGTTTCAGCGTCTCCTCACCCGTTACGGCGATGCGATGCTCCAAGCCCGGCGGGATGAAAACCGCCGTGCCGGGTTCCAGCGCCGCCGTCTTGTCAAGCGTGACAAACTCGCCTCGGCCAGACAGGATGAAGATGATCTCCTCTTGAACATCGTGCATATGCGCCGCCGGATTCGAGCCGGGCGGAAACGTCGCCAGCCCGAAAGTAAAGTTCCGGCTGTCGCTGTTCTTCGGGCCGAGCAGGTAGAACCAATCCCGGCCGGGCAGATGAAGAACCTCGCAGTCTTTCTCGTTGGCTACTGCGAACATATCCTGCTCCTACTCTTCTCACTGAACGATCACCCCATCCGGGTAACGCCTCAGCACTTCAGGATCGTGCGCCGGGATGAACACGTCGGCCTCGCGCCGTGCCCGTTCCATGCAGTCATAGCATTCGATCAGGTTGATGTTCAACCCAATCGGATGATTTCGTTCCAGGTTTCCGTAGTAGAAGATCGTGTCGCTCGGGAATATCGCCGTGCCCTGTTTGGTTCTGACCTTGATCGCCTGACAGCACATCGTGTGCCCGCCGACGTAAAAGACGCTGATGCCTGGCGCGATCTCGCCGTCGGACTCCTCGGCCAGGATCAGCCGGTCGTTGGCCTCATTGGCCAGATGGGCCATGCTGTCGTGCGGGAACAAGGGGTGCGGAACCATCTGCCGGTACTTCGGCGCGAGCGTGGCGATCCAGCCCTGCCGCGAGGCGACGATGCGCGCGTTCGGGAACAGATGCACGTTCGAGGCGTGGTCATAGTGGAAATGCGTCAAGAACAGCCACTCGACCTGCGCCGGATCAATGCCTTCCCTGCGAAGCAACAGCGGAATGTTCTGCTCGGCCATGTTCATGCGAAACGCGTACTTCGACGTCGGGCCGCCGACGAGCGTGTTGAATTCGTCCACGTCGCGCACGCCACAGTCCACCAGCGCCACCTTCCCGTCATCGCGCCGCAGAATCCAGAAATAGAAATCGGCCGTCATGTCCTCGTCGAAGTGCGCCATATAATACATCTGCGCGCCGGGCACCGTCTGCTCGCAGTACTTGATGGCTTTGATGCTGTAAGTTGCCATGATCACTTTGTCGCTATTGGAAGTTGATCAAAATCCCGCCATCCACCACCAGCGTCGAGCCGGTGCACCAGGCCGAGTCGTCTGTGGCGAAGAAAATCACCGGCCCGGCAACATCTTCGGGCAAGCCAATGCGACGCAACGGCGTGCGTCGGATGAAGTACTCGCGCTTCTCGGGTTGGGCCAAATCGTCGCGGTTGATGTCGGTCTCAATCGGGCCGGGCAAAATCGCGTTGCAGGTAATGCCGTGTGGCCCGAGGGCAATCGCCATCGAAGCGGTCAGCAGGTTGATCCCGGCTTTGGTCGAGCAATAGTGCGCCTGCTGTTCGCCGCCGACGACGGACGAAATCGAACCGATATTGATGATCCGCCCCTTGATCCCATTCTCGATCATCACCTTTGACACCGCCTGCGAGCACAGGAACGTTCCCTTGAGATTAACGTCAATCGTCTGATCCCAGACTTCTTCAGGCATGGTGGTGAAATCCCAGAACGGGCAGATGCCGGCGTCGTTGACCAGCACGTCAATTCGTCCCCTGTCCGATCTCGCGCGCCGTGGCCTGCCCCTCGCCGTCCCGGATGTCAGCAATGACTGCCCGCGCGCCTTCGCGGGCACACCGCACCGCGATCGCCCGCCCGATCCCGCGCGCCGCGCCGGTGACGATTACGACTTTGTCTTTCAGTCTCATCGGCACACCTGTGTTCACGCGATCAACAAATGCGGCTTCTCGACCAACGTTTTGATCCGCTGGAGAAAACGCGCCGCCGGGCCGCCGTCAACCAGCCGGTGATCGAACGTCAAACTCAGGACGACCGTCATCCCTGGGCGCAGTTCGTCATCGCGCACCACCGGTTTCCTCACGATCCGGCCCACGCCCAGCACCGCGCCTTCCGGCGGATTGATGATCGGTGTGAAGGCATCTATTTCATACGCGCCCAGGTTGGTCAGCGTGAACGTCCCGCCGCTCAATTCGTCGGGCCGCAATTGGCCGCTCCGTGCCCGCTCGGCCAGATCGCGCCGCTCACGGGCGATTTGAGCCACTCCCTTTCGGTCAGCTTCGCGAATCACCGGCACGATCAGCCCGCGCTCGGTATCCACCGCCAGGCCAATGTTGATCGTGTCGAACAGGCGGATCCCGCCGTCTTCTACCCTTGCGTTCAGGTGCGGCTGTTCGCGCAGCGCTGCCGCCGCAATCTTGATAAACAGGTCGGTGAACGACAGATCGCCGGCCTCGGGCAGATCGCTCTGGAATTGCACCCGCAGACGCGCCAGCGCTTCGGCGTCGGCCTCGGTCGTCAGCGTCACCTGCGGGGCCT
>JACQED010000167.1 GCA_016200785.1 Chloroflexota bacterium | reverse complement strand
GTCCCGCTTTCGTCTCCGCGCTGTACAGCAGAGCTTTGGCTGATTCGTCGAACAGCGTTCTGCGCCGCGCGTAACGCGCGAGAAAATCCTCATCGAGCCAATGCGGAACTTCGGCGACGCTCTCTCGCCCGGTGACCCGGGCCGCCGCGTTCGCCCCGGCGCGCGCCAGCGCGCGAATCGCTCGCGGCGATCTTTGCCACGCCCGGCTGTAACTCTCGGCACGGAGCAAATCGGCAAACTGCGGGTATCCCGCGAACAGCTCGTCGCCGCCCAATCCAGACAAGGCGACCTTGACGTGCCGCGCCGCCGCCTGCGACACGAAATAGGTATTCAGCCCGTCGCCGGTTGGCTGATCCATCGCCGTCACGATGCGGTCGAGCTGGTCACGCAGGTCGCGTCCGCTCACGACGACTTCGTGATGATCCGTGTTGTAACGCCGCGCGACGAGGGAGGCGTAACCCCGCTCGTCAAAACGCCGACCCTCGGCCTCGAAGCCGATGGAGAACGTCTTGAGTCTTTCGCCGCTGATCCGAGTCATCAGCGCGACGACCGCCGACGAGTCCACGCCGCCGGAGAGGAATGCGCCCACCGGCACATCGGCGATCATCCGCAGTCGGGTAGACTCTTCGAGCAAGCGGCGCAGTTCGGCGCGGATTTCGACCGGGTCGGCTTTGAGCGGCGACGCGGGCGGCACGTCCCAATATTGCGCGATGGACAACCGGCCTGCCTCGTAAGTCAAATAGTGGCCGGGCAGCAGGGCGCGCACGCCTCTCAACATCGTGAGCGGTGCCGGGACGGCGTAGAACGACAGATAGTGATGCAGGGCTTCGAGGTCGATCTCGGGCCGCACGAAGCCCGAAGCGACGAAGGCTTTGAGTTCGGAGCCAAGCAGAAGTTTGTCGCCGATCTCGGCGTAGTACAGCGGCTTGATGCCGAGCCGGTCACGCGCCGCAAAGAGTCGTTGGCGTTTCGCATCCCAGATGATAAAGGCGAACATGCCCCGGAAGCGTGTGAGGCAGGCTTCGCCCCACTCCTCATGGGCGTGCAGGATCACTTCGGTGTCGGAGTGCGAGCGGAAGACGTGGTCGCGCGCCTCGAGTTCGGGGCGCAGATCGCCGAAGACGTACATCTCGCCGTTGTAGGCGATCCAGACCGAGCCGTCCTCGTTGCCCATCGGCATGTGGCCGGCGGGCGAGAGGTCAATGATCGAGAGGCGCGTGTTGACGAGGGTGACGGGCCTCACCCCCCGGCCCCTCACCCCTAACCCCTCTCCCTTAGGGAGAGGGGAATTGGTGGAGGTCCACACGCCGCAATCGTCCGGCCCGCGATGACGCAGGCAGGCCGCGATTCGTTCGCCGAGACTAGCGTCGGCCAGGCCGACGATGCCAAAAATTCCGCACATGGTGATCAGTCGTCAGTCATCAGTTGTCAGGCGCGTTCGACCTCGATCATGATGGTCATGCCGCCGTCTTCATCGCTCGCCCGGCGCGCCTCGTACGCCGTCTGCCACCCGTACAGCAATGGAAACGCAACCTCCAGGCTAAAGTAGATCAAGGCCGAGGCCGGGAGAAGCGACAGGCGCAACAGCGGAAAGCGGCGAGTGTTCTGCACAGTGTAATCGAAGCGCGCGAGCGGATAGAAAATCCGATGCCGTGCCAGAGTGAGAGGGTGCGTCTCAAACACGTAGTTGGCCAGATGAAAGGGCGGCCTGTCGAACAAATCACGCAGTTCGGCCAACGTGAAGTGCTGGTGGTGACCGAACGGCGTGCGCCGATAGTATTCCGGCGACTCCTCGACCGGCCCTTTGACGACGCGGTTGGGCGTGGTCAGGAAAATCTTGCCGCCGGGCCGGAGCAAACGCGCCAACTCACCACGCAGTCGCCTCACGCCCTCCGGCGCGAGATGCTCGATCACCTCGGCCAGCAGAATGCGATCGCAGGTCGCGTCGCCGAGTTCGGACAACCGCTCAAGCCCACCCGCGAGGATTTCCACCTCGACCCCGATGCGCTCCGCCGCCTGCCTGATTTGGGATGACTGGGCCTCGTCCGGCTCGACGGCGATAACACGCGCGCCGCACAAAGCCAGCAGGATGGCCTTGTGCCCCGAGCCGCTGCCAAAGTCGAGCACGGCGCAATCCCGCACATCGCCGAAGCACGCCATCATCCGTTCGAGCCACAACGCGAGGCTCGCGTCGCGCACCCGGATGCCGACGTTGACGTGAGGCAGGACGCGGCTCACGTACAGATCAAAGATCAATCCGCCCCCTAATAAAACAACGGCAACGGCCCGGTCTGCCGGTAACTGAACTCGCGCGCGCCGCGATCGCGGACGACGCGCGCCGGGACGCCGGCCACGATGGTGAACGGCGGAACGTCGCGGGTGACGACCGAGCCTGCCGCCACAACCGCGCCGCGCCCAACGGTGACGCCCGGCAGGATGATAGCGCGCGAGGCGATGAAGGCGCGATCCTCGACGACGATCGGCGCGTCCCGGCGGGCGAACGCGGGATCGTCGGGGTCGTGATCCGACGTGTAGAGTTCCACCCGGTGGCCGAAGACGACGTCGTCGCCGATCTTGATTTTGGCCCCCGCCACGAAGAACGCCCCCGGCGGGATCGAAACGCGATCACCGAATTCGATCTCGTGCAGTTTGTCGCCGGTGAAATGGCAGTCCAGCGCGATCACCGTGTCGCGCCCGATGGTCATGCCACACACGCGCCGGTAATACATCTGCCGGAAACGGTGGCTCGGCACGCGGCCGACGATGTAGTTCAGCGCGTACGAGCGCAGGAACGCGACGAGCGGGACGGCGAGGCGATCGTTCAGGAAGCGACGGAACATGCGAGATTAACCGTGAAGACGCGAAGAACGCGCAGGTAATGAGAATCTTGGCGGTCTTTGCGGCTTGGCGGTTCGAATTCGAGTGTTCACAGATTCTCTCTGATTGTTGCAAACGCGGCTTCGGCCTCGCGCCGCTCGGCCAGCAGGGTCACGGCGACGAAAGCCGCCACGCACGCCGCGCCTTTGATGCCCAGCGTGACGATCGGGTGATAGTTCAGCGCGGGGCCGAGCGCCCAGAAGATTAGGACGAGCGCCAGCGACAGCAAGCCCGGCAGAATGTAGGTGTGCCACACCGGAACGCCGAGGAAACGAATCACGTACTGCTCGGAGGCAACAGAGCCGACAATCATCATCACGCTGACGACGACCGAAGCGCCCGCCGCGCCAAAGTATAACACCGCCGGAGGCCCGGCCAGCAACATGACGACGGCCTGCACCGCAACCGTCCGCCGCATTTCCTTTTCATGCCGTGTTGCCAAGAGCAGTTGGCTTGAGTTCTGAAAGAACGGGCGACCGAGGACGAACAGGAACATCAGCCGGAAGAGCGGCACCATCGGGAGCCACGTCGAGCCGAGCAAGATGCGCGTGACCTCCTCTGTCGCGATGAAGGCGACGGTGCTGGAGAAGAAGATCAGCCGAGCCAACAGCCACGTCGTCCGGCGGTAGGTCGCGATCAGCATCTCGCGTCCGAGCGCCTCGCCCTTGGCGTACAGCGGCAGGCCGATGCGCCCGATCATCCCGGCAAACACGTCCATCGGCATCTTCGCCGTGTTGTACGCTCTGGAATAGAATCCTTCGGCGCGCAGGCCGCTCGACAGGTGCTCCTGCGGACGGGTGCGCGTGATCGTGCCAACCAGCCAGTCGTCCAACTCAAAAATGATCTTGCCCAATAGGCCTGCTGTCCACAGTGTATATCCGTAGGCGATCATGTCGCGGGCGACAGTCGTGTCCCACAGCCGGCTCGGCCTCCAACCGGCGGCGAACCACGAGCCGATGCCCAGCACGAGAAACGGTATCACCGCGTCGGCTAGCAGAGCGGCGAGATACTGGCCGCGCCACGCCAGCGCGATGGCGAGGCCGAAGCCGAGGAAGGTCGCGATCCCCGTCAGTCTCGCGATCACGTCCTGCCGCAGCTGTCTCTCGAGCAGATACTGCGGCGTGGAACTCAGCGAGTCGATCAACCTGGAGGCCAACAGCACGTAGATCGCAATCCACAATTCGGGCGTGCCCAAGCGCGGCAGGACGTAGTTGATCGCCGCCGCCAGCACGAAGCCGACGGCCATCAGCGAGTTGTCGAGGATGAACTGCACCGACAGTGTGACCGGCGCCGGGTCCTTCTCGCTGACGACGACGGTGCGCAGATCGAAGCGAAACACCGTCAGGTACGAAGTCCACACCGTCGCCAGAGCGACGAGGCCGAAGTATTCCGGCGGGACGAGGCGCGCCAACACAATCGCCTTCACGATCCCCACGCCGAACACGAGATATTGACTGGCGCCCGCGTACAGCGCACTTTGCACGGCGAGGCGCGGCAAAGAGCGCGGCTGGGGAGCGTCCGCCGTCGAAGTCATCCGACAAGTTCCTTGAAGAATTCATAATCGCTCTCGGCCAGGCGGCGGTTGGTGTAGAGGGCGAGCGCCCTCGCTCTCCCGCGCCTCGCCAGATCGGATCGGAGCGCCGGATCGTCCGCCAGCCGGCACAGCCCATCGCGCAGGGCCGCCGCGTCGCCTTCGGGCACGATCAGCCCGGCATCGCCGACGACGTTTGGAATCTCCGCCGACGACGAACCGACGACCGGCACTTCGCAGGCAAAGGCTTCGATCAGCGCGTGGCCGAACTGTTCTTTCCAAAAGGTGGTCGTCAGCGACGGCAGCACGAACGCATCCATACAATTGAGATAGCGCGCGACCTCGGCGTGAGGCACGCTGTTGACGACGCGCAATTTTACCCTTGAACCGTGGGCCGCGATCCGTTCACGGACTTCGGCTTCCAGCGGCCCGTTTCCCAGAAGAAGCAAATCGATCGACTTACCCAGATTGAGCGCGGCTTCGACGAGCACGCGCAGACCTTTCTCCGCCACGAATCTCCCGGCGAAGCCGACGACGAACGAGCCGAGATTAAGCTCCGCGCGCAGAGCCGATGCATCCCGTTTGCAGAACACTTCCGGGTCAACGCCCAACTGCGGCAGAACACGCAGAGGCCCCGTGAAGCCGTGGTCGCGCAGAATGTCGCGCGCGTCGGCGTTGCCGGCGATACCGCCGTCGGCGTGGCGTAAGTTGAATGCTTCGAGCGCGCGCAATGGCTGACGCGACCGATAAGGCAGGTTCCACCACGTAAAGAAGACTGCCTTCGCACTCGGCGCAAAGCGATCCCGCGCGCGGAGGAACTGAAAGAAGGAGAACGCGCCCGCGCCCTGTTCGACGCAGATGATGTCGGGGGCCTTCACCCCCTGCCTCACCCCCCGACCCCCTCTCCCGTCCGGAAAGTTCCGGACGGGAGAGGGGGAAAAGGCCTCTCGAATATTCCAATACCCGTAAACCGACTCGCGCCCGGCGAGAAACGCGCGCAGTGGCCTCACCGGATAAAGAGTCTCGTCCAATGGATCGTAGGGCAGGTCGCCGTGCATCGTGCCGGGCCAGCGGTGCGGGACGACGAGCGTCAATTCCACGCCCGGCAGTTGCGCGAGTTCGCCGAGCTTCTTGCGGTTCTCGGCGACGAGGTAGGCGTGGCCGACGTAGAGTATTCTCACTTGACCGCCTCGACGTACAAAAACCACCCCCACCTCGTCATGATCGCCTCGTCCAATTGCAGTTTCGTCGCGGGCGAAATCACTCGACCCACCAGATAGCGATCAAGCAAACGATAGCCGGGGAGGTGGGAGAGGTTGGAGAGGTCAGTCAGGCGCGTGGTCACGGAGCGAAAATCGCGGAAGAGGCCGGTCACCTCGCCGCGTGTCATCTGCCGCGCGATAAAGCCATCGGTCACGGATTTCAATACGTCGGGGTAAGACATACGCAGCAACTTGCCGCGCAAGATGCCGTGCGCCAGCCCGCCGTGAATCCAGTTTCGCAGGCTGTGGCGATGATACACCATTACTTTCGCCGCCGCGCCGGGTTTGAGTACGCGATGTATCTCGGTGACAGCTTGGCGGATGTCGGCGGTGTGGTGGATGACGCCCCACGACCACACGAGATCGAAACTCTCGTCGGCAAAGGCGAGGCGCTCGGCGTCGCCGCGTTGAATGTTGCCGATCAACCCCTCCAGCGCAAATCGGCGGCGGGTGAGGGCGACGGCCTGCTCGGTGAGATCAATCGCCGTGATGCGCGCGCCCGTTCTGGCGAACACCGCCGCCTGCCCCCCCGCCCCGCAACCGATCTCCAGCACGGGCTTTCCGCACAAGGCATCATAGTCGATCACAGTGGAAAACGGGATCTGAGCCGGATAACGCGGGTGGCCGAACGTCTTCGAAGATTGAAAGAAGCGCTCGTCAATTGCGCGGAAGAACTCCGGCGAGCCGACTTCGAGGCGCAGGGTGCGCGCCCAGTCGTAAGTCATCGGATTCTCTTCCCACCAGCGGCGGTTGAGAGGTTGAAGTTGCCCGCTCACATCAGTTGAAGTGTTCGGGGTAGACGGTGTGAAAGGCATCGAGCAATTGACTTTCAATCAACGACCGGGCGAAGTGCGCGCGGACGTATTCGACGCAGTGCGATCGCATCGCTTCGAGGCGCGCGGGATCGGCCAACAATTCCAGAATCGCCTCGGCCAGCGCGCCGGCGTTTCCGTTTTCGACCAGTTTCCCGGTGTGCCCGTCGCTCACAAATCCCTCCGGCCCGCCACAGCGCGTCGAGACGACCGGCAGGCCGCAGGCCAGCGCCTCCATCGCCGAGATGCCCAGCCCCTCTTGCAGTGACGGCAGGGCGAACAACTCGGCCGAGTGATACAAGCGAATCAGTTCGGCGCGCGGCACGAGGCCGCGAAATTCAACCGCATCACTCAAGCCCAACTCGCCGGCCAGCGCGCGCGTCTGCGGAAACGGGTCGTCACCGGCGACGACGAGCGACAGATCGGGCCGGGCGGCACGAACGCGGGCGAAGGTGCGGATCAGCAAGTTCACGTTCTTGCGCGGGTCGCGAATGCGCGCGGCCAGCAAAATGAACGGCGGGCCGACTCGTTCCCGTTGACTGTCCAAGTCCGGCGCGCACTCGTCGGTGTCCACGGGATACGGCACGAGGCGCACCCGGTCGGCGGCCTCCGGGTAGCGGTGTCGAATCCGATCGGCGGTGTGCGAACTCAGCGCGAGGATCAGCGCGGCGCGCCGGAAGATGAATCCTTCTTCGCGATCCATCCAGCGCCCCGCGCGCCCGGCGATCATCCGCCGCGCCCACTCGTCGCCGGCCGCCGCGCGGCCTTCAAGTTCGTCGCGATACAGCGTCGCCGTCCACGCCACATAGCGCCGCCGCAACAGCGCCGCCGGCAGGCCGCAGTGATTACTGCCGGAGACGACGGCGTGGATCGCGCTCGCGCGAATGAGCGAACGCGCCAGCGCCGCCGGCAGAGCGTAGGTTGCCCACAACGGCAGAGGCCAGTGCGGGATCGCCATGCCGCGCCACTCGCCGTGATTCACCCAGCCCGGCAGGGCGCGCCAAAAGTATCGCAGAACGTCGCCGCGTCCGCTCGTCGGCACTTGCTCGGTCGCCGTGTAAAGCAACTCGGTCGAGTGACCGTGCCGGGCGTTCAGGGCAAACACAGCGCGCACCAGAGCGATCACGCCGCCTTGTTCGAGCGGTTCGAGGGTGTAGATCAGGGCGCGGGCCAGGTCGCGTGTGGCGCGTGGCGTGTGGCGTGTGGCGGGGCGTCACCCGTCACCCGTCACTCGTCACGCGCCTCTCGAAAATGCGTGGGGAAAACCTCTCGCAACGCCGCGAGCAACTTTTCCTCCACCACAGGCCGGGCCAACTCGCGCTCGGCGTAGCGCCGGCAGTTGTCACGCATCGCGCTGAGGCGGGCCGGGTCGGAAAGCGCGCGCAGGATCGCGCCGGCGAACGCGGCCTCGTCGTCATTCGGGACGAGCCAGCCGGTTTCGCCTTCAATGATGACTCCCTCCGGGCCGCCGCACCGCGTCGCCACGACCGGCAGGCCGCAGGCGAGGGCCTCGATGAATGAGATGCCGAGTCCCTCTTGAGACGAAGAAAGTACGAATAGTTCCGCCGCTTGATAATATGGCACAAGTTCGACGCGCGGCAATGGCGGAAGGAAGACGACCGAATCGCCGAGGCCGCACTCGTCGCGCACCGCCAAATGCGAATCGAGCGGCGGGTCGCCGATGAAGACAAGTTTCAGATCGGGGTGCGCGGCGCTGACGCGGGCAAAAGCGCGCAGGAGCATCCAGACATTCTTGCGCGGATCGCGAATGCGGGCGGTGAAAAGTAGAAATGGCACCCTCACCCCCAACCCCTC
>JACQED010000166.1 GCA_016200785.1 Chloroflexota bacterium | reverse complement strand
ATTTCGGTTGTAAGCCGAGTCATCCCGTGCCGGACGATCCAGTGGGCGGCGGGGTCGGCAGCCAGCGCGTAATCGCGAAGGAAACGCGCGACTTCGACCTGGCCGGCGGATGTGATGTCGCGCAGGGCGGCCGCGACTGCCTTCCGCAAGTCAGGCGAGGACTCGTTCATCACGCCGTGAAGCGGATCGAGAAGCGCCGCCGGATCGTGAAAGGTCTTGTCGCGCGCCAGTGCCGCGATCGCCATCACGCCGAAGCGCCGCACTTGATAGTTCTCCGAGGCCAGCCAGCGGCGCGCGTCTTTCAAGCGGGCGCGCGGGTCGGCGCTCATCAGCGGCGCGCACCCGATCGTCGCCAACGCGTCCGCCGCATCGCCATCGTCGAGGTCGGACAGCCAAGTCTCGAGAAGACGAAGCGCTTCGCTTGGAGCGCCGGGGGCGGCCAGCGCGAAAAGGTCGGCGGCCAGCCGCGCTTCTTCGCGCGATCCGCCGCGCCAGATTTTTTCGACCAGTACGAGCGAAGCCAGTGGCGCGGCCACGATGCGCTTCCGCAAGGCGTTGACGACGGCGCGCAGAACCGGCGGCGGCGTGCCGTATTCCTCGCGCGTCACCCGATCAGCCGGAAGGGCCGTCGAACGGCGTCGGCGCGCGGTGTCGGCATAGTCGATCAGAAGATGGCGCAAGTCGGCGATCATCGCGTCGGGGTTGCCGAATTTCGCGGCGAGCGCGGTGGCCTGTGGGCGAAGCTGGGCGGGATCGATGACGGGCACGGGAATCAATGACCAATGAACAATGAGACAATGAACGATGGATTTAGCCGCGCCAAAGTGGCCGCGTGAGGCATGTCGGGCCGCCGCTGCCTTTGAAACCGATCTCTTCGCCGGAAAACTCCCAGACTTCACAGCCGGCGGCGCGCAAGCCGCGCACGGTTTCGCGATTGCCCTGCTTGATCATCACCCGTCGGGGAGCGAGGGCGAGCACGTTGCAGGCCAGCGTAGCGTATTCCTCGTCGGGGACGATGACCGTTCTGACGCCGTGCTCGCTCAGCATTTCGATCAGCGTGACCGGCATCAAGCGGGGATAGACGACGGCGAGATCGTCAGCGATGAGGCTGATGACCGACATTAAGTGCAGAACATCGCCGGGACCGTTCCAGTGGGGCAGAGGGAATTCGTGAACGGTCACGCCAAGCGGAGAGAGCAGTCCGCGCAATTGCGTCACCCCAGCGTCGTTCGTTCGATAGGTGCGCCCGGCGAGCAGGGTATGTCCATCGAGCCAGACGAGATCGCCGCCCTCCGCTGTGGCGTCGCCGCTCAATTGACCGAGGATGGGTACGCCCCACGCGCGAAGCGCGTCACCCATCGCGTCCGGCTCGCCGCGCCGCGCGGGCTTGCCCATCCGCAGCAACACCACGCCGCGCTCGGTGATCAGCGCCGGGTCGTGAGTGTAGATCGAGTCGAGGCCGGTGCGGTCGTCGGGCGGCAGATACAGCACCTCCGCCCCACCCTCTTCAAGCATTTCGACGAAGCGCGTGTGCTCCCCGGCGGCCCGTCCAAAATCGGGCGGGGCCAGGTAATTCAACGCTTGCCACTCGGCCTCGATGCGAGCCTGATCGCGGAAGGCTGCCTCGGGGCGCTTGACGATCACGCGCCGCAGAGGAGCCACCATCGAGTGACCGCCGAAGGCGCTCATTTACTTTTCCTCGCTCATCTTGTTTTCCAGATTCGCCTTCACCGCCGGCCATTCGGCGTCTATGATGCTGAACATGACGGTGTCGCGGTGGTAGCCGCCTTTGGCGATGATCTGTTTTCTCAGAATCCCTTCGCGCACCGCGCCGAGGCGGGCAATGGCGTTTTGGGAGCGCACGTTTCTCAAATCGGTCTTGAGTTGCACGCGGAGCGCGTCAAGGGATTCAAAGGCGTGGCTGAGGAGGAGGAATTTGCATTCGGTGTTCACGGACGTCCGCCAGAAGTCGCGGCTGAGCCACGTGTTCCCGATTTCGAGGACGTGATTGGGCCGGTCAATTGCCATGTAGCGCGTGCTGCCGATGGCGCGGCGCGAGGCGAGGTGATAGATTGCGAACGGGACTTCGTCGCCTTTGGCGGCTTTGGCCAGAGTCTGCCGAATCCATTCCCGGATTTCCTCGTCCGACTCGAATGGCCCGTAGGGCATGTACGGGAAGATTTCCGCATCGCGGCCGGGGGCGGACAGGTCGGTGGCGTGGCGCTCGGCGAGCGGTTCGAGGCGGACGTGGCGGCCTTCGAGCGTAACGGGGTGGATATCCATCATGAAATCACAAGCCTTTCACCACGAAGACACAAAGTTTCTTTCGTATTTTCGTGCCTTTGTGGTAATGTGGACGGCGAGTGTTCAGGAGCGGATGATGAGATTGGCTTGCCTCTCGGCCAGCCCTACTCTTGCAATCGCGCCGGAGTTGCAGGCGAAGTAGCCGGCCTCGATGCCGTCGCCGAAGATGATGCCGTTTTCCGGCACGTGCGAATGGATGACGAGTTCCTCACCTGCCCCAATTTTACCAAAGACCAGCGTGGATGGTGACAATGTCATCCACGCGGCGCGGGTCGGGGTTGAGCGCGAGGATCGGTTCGTCGGTCAGATACTTCGCCAGGGCGGCCATCGTCTTCGGTCGGGCGACGCGATAAGTCGGCTGCCGCTGCGCCGTTACCGCTTGAAAGTTGCCGGTGGTTTCGTTGAAGATGGAAGGCACGCCGACGGCGCCGGTGGGAATGGAGCGGGGACAAACAGTCACAGGCCGAGCGAGGCAGATTGCCGCTCGGCCTGTGACTGCACGGTATCTGCGCCACTTTGCCGGCGAAAAAAGGACGTCAGGTGAGAGGCTCAGTAGGGGCGACGACTGCCGCCGCCCGGGCCGCCACGCCGGGGACCACTCCCGCGCCGATCGCGATCGCCGCCGCCGCGAGGCCGCTCCTCGCGCGGTTTGGCCTCGTTCACGGTGAGCGTTCGGCCGCCGAGCGGTTTGCCATTCAGACCGGTGATGGCCGCTTGCGCTTCTGGCCGGTTGGGCATCTCCACGAAGCCGAAGCCTCGGGACTCGCCGCTGTACTTGTCCTTGATGATCGCCGCCGAGGTCACCTGGCCGAAGGCTTCGAAGGCGGTGCGCAATTCGGACTCTGTCGTCTCGCGGGACAGATTCCCAACGTATATGTTCATTTTTTGTTTCCTCCTCCTACGGGGAACGGACCACAAATTGAAGCGGCATAAATAAGGCCAGCGCCGTGCGACGTTGCGCTGACCTGAGGCTGAGTATAGTTCAATCCTCGAAATGTGCCAACTTGACTTATTTCCTTGATTTCAGTGAATTCTGTCATTCCATTCCCCGCCGGGCCGTTTCCGGAGCGGTGATACTCCGTCGGCCTGATCCATTCAATCCACCCGCCTTTGCCGGAAGCGCCACGTCAGAAAAGCCACCGCCCCGGCCAGCCACGCGAAATCGCCCACCATCAACAGAGCGAACGGCGCATCCGTTGCATCCGCGATCCACACCAGCATCACCGGCCCGCCGACCACGAATAGGTATCCGAGTATCGTGAGAATGAAGGACAACACTTTTTCTTGACGCCCTTCGCGTTGAGAGAATACCTCGTGCCGTCCAGCCGCTAATACGCCTTCCCGAAAATCGCCTTCTCCTTCGTCGTCTGCCCGCAGTGAATGCACTGCCCCTCCCCGCCGGGCTGATTCAGCGGGACACAGCGATTGGTGGCCTTCGTCTCCTCCTTGATCTCCGCCTCGCACTCGGCTCTGCCGCACCACCACGAGAAAGCGAAACCGTTCTCGACGACTTGCTTGAACTCGTCGTAGTTTTTCGGATCGTGCGTGTTGGCTTCCCGGTGGGCCAGCGCGCGGTCGAACAGCGAGGCGTGAATATCTTGCAGGGTCTCGGCGACGGCGCCGGTGAGGCTCTCCTGCGAGACGAACGACTTGCCCTCTTTGCCGGGCTTGTCTCGCCGTGCCAACGCGACCGTCCCCTTGGCAACATCCTTCGGCCCGATCTCGATACGCAGGGGCACGCCGCGCATTTCCCAGTCGTAATACTTCGCCCCCGGCGTCATGTCGCGGTCGTCCACTTTCAGGCGGAAGCCGGCGTCACCCAGCGTCGCCCGGACTTTCTCGACCACCGGCATCACCTCGCTCCGCTCGCCGTCGTTCTTGTAGATCGGCACGATCACGATCTGGTGCGGCGCGAGTTTGGGCGGCAGGACGAGGCCCTGCTCGTCGCCGTGCACCATGATGATTGCGCCGATGAAGCGCGTCGAGAGGCCCCACGAGTTCGTCCAGCAAAACTGCTGTTCGTTGTTCCTGTCGAGATAGCGGATGTCGAAGGCGCGGGCGAAGTGGTCGCCGAGGTCGTGCGACGTGCCTGCCTGCAAGGCTTTCCTGTCGCCCATCATCGCCTCGATCGAGTACGAGTTCAGCGCGCCGGCGAACTTCTCGCTCTGGCTCTTGCGCCCGGCGATCACCGGCACCGCCGCGTCGTTCTCGGCGAAGTCGCGGTAGATCTCGAGCATCCGCATCGTCTCCTCCAGCGACTCCTCATGCGTGGCGTGCGCACAGTGGCCTTCCTGCCAATAAAACTCCAGCGTGCGGAGGAAGAGCTTGGTGCGTAGTTCCCAACGCACGACGCTGTTCCACAAATTGATCAACACCGGCAGGTCGCGATAGGACTTGATCCACTTCGCGTAAGCGTGCCCGATGATCGTCTCCGAAGTGGGGCGAACGATCAGCGGCTCCTCCAGCGTCTCGCCGCCGCCGATGGTGACCACGGCCAACTCCGGCGCGAAGCCCTCGACGTGCGCCTTCTCTCTTTCGAGAAATGATTTGGGAATGAAGAGCGGGAAAGCCGCGTTTACGTGGCCGGTGGCCTTGAAGCGCCGGTCGAGCGCGCCCTGGATGTTCTCCCAAAGCGACCAGCCATACGGGCGGACGATCATGCAACCGCGCACCGGCGCGTAATCGGCCAGTTCCGCGCGCAGGACGAGCTGGTTGTACCACTCGGAGAAGTCTTCAGTGCGGGAGGGGAGCTTTTGTTCGGACATAAATCAATTCTCCATGAGCGCCTGGGTCACCCTGTGAGCCGCCGACTGCACGTCTGGAGCAAACTCGAGCAGTTGCCAATCCGCCTCCGGCACGTAACCGTCCGCGCCGCGATAGAATGTGGTGAGCGCGGCCTGCCAACCGTCGCCGACGAGGACGAACGGCTTGCGGAGGATTTCGCCCGTTTGCAGAAGGCTCCACGTCAGCGCGACTTCAGAGAGCGTGCCGATGCCGCCGGGCAGGGCAATGGATGCGTCGCATTTTTCGACGAGATGATTCAGCCGTTGGCGCATCGTCTCGTATTTGATCTCTTCACTCACCCAGCGGTTGGCGCCTAACCGGCCGAGATGCCTTTCGAGGTGGGCGCACGTCACGCCGATGACGTGCCCGCCCGCCTCGGCCGCGCCTCGACTGGCCGCCTCCATCGTGCCGGTGTAGCCGCCGGTCGCGACGGCGAAGCCGGCCTCGGCCAACCATCCGCCCAGCCGCTGTGCGTCGGCGTATGCCGGCGATCCCTCGCGTGGCGTCGATCCCCCAAAGACCGAAATGATTTTCTCTCTTGACATGGAAACCCCGTGTCTGATATTCACAGCGCGGTCTGAAACCGCCGCGAAATCTCACCGCGAAGACGCGAAGGGCGCGAAGTCTCACGTCGCCTTTTCTTTGCGATCTCTGCGGCTTGGCGGTTCAAAACTAAAGCCGTCGTTCAATTGCCTCCATCACCGGCGTGAGCCACACCTCTTCGAGCAAAACGGCGCGGGCCTCGACCAGCGCCGGCGGCATGGCGGCGAGCAGGTCCAGCCACTGCTGAGTGAAACGCCACATCAGCGCGTGATCCCACAGAATGTCCCAATCCACATCCGGCCACGAGCAGCCGGGGCTGACGGCAATCGTCCGGCGATATTCGGCGATCAGATCGGCGGGCGAGACGGGCAATTCGCTGAACCACCAGCGGCTGTGGTTCACGAACACCAGCAGGTCAAGCACACCCGGCCCCAGGCCGATCAACTGCCAGTCGAGAACCGTTCGGCGGCCGTCAGCCAGCAGGCTGATGTTGCCCGGCCAGTAGTCGCCGTGAAGCAATGTCTGCGGCGCGGCGCGCAGGGGCGCGACCACGCGCTCGGCCTCGCCGATGAGGCGGGCCAACGCCTCCAATCGTTCAGCCGATCCGGCGATGACCGCCGGCGCTGACTGAAATACTATCTTCTCAACTGCGGCTGCCGCCGCCACCACGTGAATTTGGAAATCTGTCGTCAGCGGCCTGCCCATCCACGGATAGATCGACAGATCTTCTTGTAGGGACCAGAAACAATCATGCAGGCGAGCCAGGTCTTTGATCGCGGCTTTATAATCATCCGCCGTCCAGGCATTGGGCGCGCGGCTGGCCGGCAAATTCTCCATCACCAGCCAGGCGCCGGTCGAGTCGGCAGCGATCAGTTGAGGCGTCAGCACAGGCAATTGCGGCGCCAGCGACCGGTAGACTCCCACCTCGCGCAGTCCCACTCCCGCCAGTCCGGCGCGCGTGGTGCCGACCGGCTCTTTTACGACGAAGTTGAACGTTCGGGTTTCTATCCCGGTTGCAGTCCCGGTCCGACTTTCAGCATCCTTGTGGGTTTTGGATTTTGGCCTCTGGGATTTGAATTTGGTTTTTGCCTTTGCTTCAGGCTTGACTTCGATTTCGACTTCGACGCCCAGCGCGCGCAGATCGCCGGTCGCGGATCGCCTGACCAGCGGTTCTTCCCACAGCCGCTTCACGCGCAGGCTCGGCGCGCCGACGTACCGGCGGAGGCCGGCCGTCAGTTCGGAGACCGGAAAGGGCCAGGGGTGAGAGTCGCCGGTTTCAGGCATCGTACAGCCTGCCGTCTTCGAGCCGGGTCAGAAACTCTTGCGCCGCTTCGGCGGGCGGAGAGAGTTCCTCGCCCTGTTGTGCCAGGAAGTGCTGGTGATCGATCACCCACACATAAAGGTCACCTTCGGTCTTGGTCGGAAAATCGGTCAGCACGCCGGCTTCGCGAATCACTCCGACAATCGGACAGTAGACCATATCGTACCAGTGAGTCACGGCCTCTTCTTCGCCGATGTCGCGCTTGAAATCGAGACCCATGAAATAACGGTGGACGGCGATGTGCTCGAGCAATCGGTCGTAGCCGCCGAGGATCGTGAGTTCGATCTGAGCGCCGCGCCGCAGGCGATCCAGGCCGGTGCGGTCGAGGAACTCGACGCGCTCACCGAGGATGATCAGGTCTTCGGGTTGAATGTCGGGCGCGAGCGGCACTTTGACCGCGCACTCGCGTACCTCGGCGTCAATGTACTCCACGCCCTGCTCTTTGGCGACCGAGACCCGATGGTTGCCGTCCACGACAAAGTATGCCTCCCCGACTTTGTAGAGCAAAACCGGGGGCAGGTTCACGTCTTCGTAGAAGGCGCGGTTGACCTTGCGCCAGCGATCGGCGGTGTGACTCTGCGTGGGCAGGAAAGCGCGATCGAAATCGCGGTAACGGTTGACACTCCCGGCGATCTGCGCGATGGGCACGGGCCGCACACCCCGATAGATCGGCCCGCCGATGCGCAGTGTCTCCTTCACTGCGTCGAACGAAAGCAGGTCATTCGGCCTGCCCCGGATGAAGGCCAGCACTCCGCCGAACAGCGCCTTGGCGCGCGCCCGGCTGAAGTCGGCCATGGTGCGGGTGTCAAGTTCAGTGGGCATGACCGCTCGGCTCGAATTCGATCACTCGATAAGGATACACGTTGATCACGCGCGTCGCGGCGAAGAGCGTCTCGGTCGCCAGATCGCGCCGATAGACGTGGGCATGACCATGAAGGAGCAGGCGCGGCCGGAAAGCCGACATGAATTGCCGGAATGTCTGAAAGCCCGTGTGGGCGGCGTCCTGCCCGTCATGGATGTCGCGCGGCGGCGAGTGTGCGATCAAGATGTCGAGGTAACGACCCCGGCGAATACGATTTATCACTAACTGCGGGACAAGGCTGGCGGCCCGCGCGGCCATTTCAGTCTCGGTGTACATGTGCTCGCCGTCAGGCCGGTAGCGCACACTCCCGCCGAGGCCGGCGATCAGTATGTCGCCGAAGCGAAACGCCCGGCGATCGGCGCTGATGCATCCCTCGGCGTGGTGAATGATTCGCCCGTCGCTCATGTATTGCGCGGCGCGATCGTGATTGCCGGGCACGAAGTACAGCGGCGCGTTGAGCATCGTAACCACGTATTCGAGGTAAAAGAACGGCAGGTCACCACAACCCAACACCAGATCGACGTCCGCGTAGTTCACCTTGATCTGCGGACTATAGATATGGTCTACGACCTCGTCGGACAAAGCGAGAATCTTCATCGTAAAACACGACTGGCCCCCGGAATGGTCTGGGAGCCAGTGCGATTGCAAATCGGGCTGAGGCAAGCGCGCGGGACCTAGACCGACGAGTTGGTCGGGCAGGCAGGCGGGACCGGGTTCGGGGTCGGGAAGCGCGGCGCGAGCATGGCGCAGATTATACCTCAGATTTCACGCCGGCTGAAGTTCGCGGACCGGGAGTGTTACCTTGGCCGCCCGGCGCAGTGCCTCGACTTTGTTCGTCCGCTCCCACGGCGCGTCAATGTCGTCGCGGCCAAAGTGGCCGTAGGCCGCCGTCGGGCGATAGATCGGGCGGCGTAGGTTCAGGTCGCGGATGATCGCGCCGGGGCGCAGGTCGAAGTTAGCCTGAATCAATTCGGAGATTTGCTCGTCCGGCACGATACCCGTGCCGAAGGTTTCGACGTTGACGCTGAGGGGGCGGGCGACGCCGATCGCGTAAGCCACCTGGATCTCGCAGCGTTCGGCGAGGCCGGCGGCGACGATGTTCTTCGCCACCCAACGCGCGGCGTAAGCCCCGGAGCGATCCACCTTCGTCGGGTCCTTGCCGCTGAACGCCCCGCCCCCGTGGCGGCCCATCCCGCCGTAGGTGTCCGCGATGATCTTGCGGCCGGTCACGCCGGCATCGCCCATCGGCCCGCCGACGACGAATCGGCCGGTGGGGTTGACGTAGATTTTCATTTTGTCGTCAACGAGGTGAGCCGGCAAGATGGGCTTGATGACGTGCTCGATCACATCGGCGCGGATTTGCGCCTGGCTGATTTCGGGGGCGTGCTGGGTGCTGACAAGGACGGTATCAACCCGCCGGGGCTTGCCATAGGAATATTCGACGGTGACTTGGGTCTTGCCGTCCGGGCGGATCCAGGGGAGCGTTCCGTCTTTGCGGACGGTCGCGAGGCGGCGCGACAGCCGGTGCGCGAGGTAAATGGGCATGGGCATGAGCACGTCGGTCTCGTTGCAGGCGAAGCCGAACATCATGCCCTGATCGCCCGCGCCAATGGCTTCGATCTGCGCGTCGGTCATTTCGCCGCTTTTGGCCTCGAGCGCTCTATCAACACCCAGCGCGATATCGGGACTCTGGCTGGCGATTGCGACTTGCACGCCGCAGGTGTTGCCGTCGAAGCCTTTGGCGCCGTCGTCGAAGCCGATCTCCTTCACCACCTTGCGGACGAGATCGTCCATGTTGACGAAGGCAGTCGTGGTAATTTCGCCCAGGAGCATAACAAAGCCGGTCTTCACCGCCGTCTCGCACGCCACGCGCGCCATGGGGTCTTGCGCGTAAATCGCGTCGAGCACTGCGTCGCTGATCTGATCGCACATCTTGTCGGGATGGCCCTCAGTCACCGACTCGGAGGTAAAGAGGAACTTGGGCGAAGTCATGAAGGTGAGAGTCATGTTGATGGTCCTCCTGAGTAGAGTTAAGCAATTTGCCCCTTCGGAACGTGAAAGGGCAAAGTCTAACGACTCAGGCCGCCCTCTCATCTTCCAGAAATCCATCTGCCGGAGTTGGCACCTTGGGAAGGGCAATCACAAGGATTGCCCCAACAGGTTGTCGAGGCTTCATCGGGCCGGTCCCTCCGCCTCTCTGGATAAGAGTTGCCGAGATGGGGCTATTCTGTTGTCGGCGGGCAATATACCATAGCGACAATGGAATGTCAAACTTCTTCGCTAGAAATCGTTGCGCGAGCCGGCCCAGCGCACCAGCGTCCACACGACGATCTTGAGATCGAGCCAAAGCGACCAGTTCTCGATGTACCAAAGATCGTACTTGGTGCGTTCGAGGATCGAGGTGTCGCCGCGCAGGCCGTTGACCTGCGCCCAGCCGGTCATCCCGGCCTTCTCGCGATGGCGCTCCATGTAGCGCGGCACGATGCGCTGGAACTGCTCGACGAATGCCGGCTGTTCCGGTCGCGGGCCGACGAGGCTCATATCGCCCAGGAGGATGTTGATGAACTGAGGCAGTTCGTCCACGTCGATCTTCCTCAGAAAGGCGCCCAGGCGCGTGCGGCGCGGATCGTCGGCCACCGTCCAGCCGGGGCCGTTGGACTCGGCGTCCTTGCGCATCGAGCGAAACTTGATCATCGTAAACGGCTTGGCGTCCAACCCCATTCGCTCTTGCGCGAAGAACACGGGGCCGGGCGACTCGAGTTTGATCAGCAGAGCGGCGAGCATCATCAGCGGCGAGAAGAGTATTAATCCGGCGGCGCTTCCGACGACGTCCACCGCCCGCTTGAGGCTGAGCCGCCAGCCGCGCAGGGCGACGTCGCGGACGTTGAGCAGTGGCAGGCCGCCGAGATCGTCAATCGTCACCTGCCCGGCCATGATTTCAAATACGTTCGGGAAGACCTTGACGTTGACCCGGCCGCGCTGGCACAGGCCGATGATGCGAAGCATTTCTTCGTCGCTGGCGTTCGGCAGGGCGATGATCACCTCGTCCACGGCCTGTTCGTCGATCAGGCGCGGCAGATCGTCCACCTGGCCGATCACCGGCACGTCGAGCACACTAGCCGGCGACTCGGTTCCATTGACGAGGCCGAGGACCCGGTAACCGAGATAAGGTGACCACAGAATTTTTCGCAGAACCATCTGGGCTATTTCGCCCGTGCCGACGATCACAACGCGATCTTGCCCCAGTCCGCGCGCCTGCACGGCCGCGCGGACGCCGATCAGCGCCTCGCGCCCCAGTGTGATCAGCAGGATCGCCAATACCCACGAATAGGCAATCATGGCGCGAGGGTAGTCCACCTCGAAGGGGCTGTTTTTGAGAATGATGACCGAAACCGAAACGGACAGGAGCGACCCAGTCGAGACGCCGGCAAAGATGCTGTAGAACTGATCGACGCGGGAGGCCGCTCGCAAGACATGGTACATCTTGTAGATGAACAAGACGATCAGCACCGAGATGACTTGCACGACCAGGAGGCCGAGGTAAGCGGTGAAAGGGGCGATGTCCACCGGCTCGGTCGGGACGGGTATGAGGACGCGCAACTGGTAGGCCAGCCAGAAGGCGAGCGCGACCATCGCCGCGTCAACGAGGACCAACGCGAGGGTGAACGTGTTCTTGAAGTTGCGCGGTCTCACGCCGGCTCTCCCGAGGCTTTCTGCCTCAACAACGCCAGCCTCCACTGAAGATGGATGCCGCCGGCGATCAGAAGGCTCACCCAGCCCGGGGTGTGCGCTCGGTAGTGTTTGTCGAAGAATAGGAGCATCGCCCGATAGAACTCGTTTTGCGCTTTGGTGCTCAGTCGACTCGCGGCGCGCTTGACGTGCTGGACTCTTACGGCCGGGTTGTAGTAAATCTTCCAGCCGGCCTGCTTGATGCGGAACGCCCAATCGAGGTCTTCGCCGTACATAAAGAATTGCTCGTCGAGCAAACCGACCTGCCGGATGGCTTCGCCGCGCACCAGCATGAACGCGCCGACGACCGAGTCCACTTCGGCTTCGACGTTGGGATCGAGAAACGTCATGTTGTACCGCCCAAAGCGCCGACTGCTGGGCAGGAGTTTCGAGAGGCCGACCATACGGTAGAAAGAAACTTCGGGCGTGGGAAAACTACGGCGACAGGCCAGATCGAGCGACCCGTCGAGCAATACAAGTTTCGGCCCGGCCGCGCCGGCTTCCGGGTGGGCCTCCATATAGGCCAGCATATCCGCGAGTGCTGCGGGGGGGAGGACGGTGTCCGGGTTGAGGAGGAGCGCGTAGCGCGGGATTGCTGATGGCGGATTGCCGATTGCCGATTGATTTCCAGCGACTGGCGGCTGATGACTGGCAACTGACGACTGGAAGCCGAACGCCCGCAGTCCGAGATTGTTGCCGACGGCATACCCGCTGTTCACCGGGTTTCTGATGAGCATCGCCTGCGGAAATTGGGCCAGCGCCATTTCGGCGGAGGCATCGGTCGAGGCGTTATCTATGACGCAGACGCGAAAAGAAAAATCGCCGTCGCTGGCAAAGATAGAGCGCAGGCACTCGCGCAGGAGATCGCGCGTGTTCCAGTTGAGTATGACGATGGCGAGGTCGAGCATGGCCGGGATTCTAACACGGCGGGAATAGCCGGTCAAAGCGAGGTCGGCAGCCTCGGCATGGCCGGGCCGGCCACGCCCAAATACTCGGCCAGCGCCGCACGCATTGCCACACGATCATCCCAGGGATATTCGACCGTTCCGAAGCACATGGACT
>JACQED010000143.1 GCA_016200785.1 Chloroflexota bacterium | reverse complement strand
GTCGCCGGCGTCATGCTCACTGTCGATATCCTGGCGCGCAACACCGCCGCCTCGCCGACGGCGGTTGCCATCGCGCCGACGCAGTCCAGCGCCGCCGCGCCGACCATTGCACCGTCGACCAACCCGGCACAAGCGTCCACCACGGCTCCGTCCGCGCTCCCGCCGGCGGACACGAACGTGCCCGGATCGGAGTTGATATACGAGATCAAACCCGGCGACACGCTGGGCGCGATCGCTCAGGACAACAATGTTTCGATTGACGACATTCTTAGGGCCAACCCCGAAATCGCCAATCCCGATAGCATCGTTCCCGGTCAGAAGATTCGTATTCCCGTGAGCGCCGGCTCCGTGACCGCGCCTCCGCCGCAGGCCACGCCGGTTGCGCCTCTCACGACCGCCGCGCCGACGGCCGTTGCGCCGGCCCCGGATTTGCCGCGCTCGATCCTCGAAGGCGACCTCGCCTCGAGTTATCCGCTCGCGCTCTCCGGCCCGCGCGTGACGATTCACTACCAACGCGGCTCGTTTACCGACGTCAACGGCCCGCCGATGATTCTCAACTACGCCGAGCAAACGCTGGCTTACATCGAGCAGACGCTCGGCGTTCAATACGTCGGCCCGCTTGACGTTTACTTTGCCGGTTCGCTGTTCCTCGCTCCCGATCAGGCGCTGCGAGGGAGAGCCTATTCGACACAGCGCAAGCTATTCGTGTTGTACGACGGCAGTGGTACGCCCGCCGAACGTCGCTACATGCTGGCCCACGAGATGACGCACGTCGTCGCGTGGAACACGCTGGGCGCTCCGTCGAGCGTGATGCTGTCGGAAGGCCTGGCGACCTACGTCGGGCAGGTGTATCTCGATCAGAGCGGGTTCATCGCCTATAAAGATTTCTGCCGCGCGCTGTCCGTCGCGGGACGACTGCCGTCGCTGACGGCGATCGAAAAAAGCGGTCAGGATTTCCTCGGCCACATCCGCACGTTGTACAACTACAACACCGCCGCTTGCTTCACCGGCTTTCTGCTCGAAAGAAAGAACGTCTCGGCACTCGGGCAACTCTATCCGAAGTCTAGTTACACTAATCTATATGGGGCGGGACTCGGCCAATTGCAGTCTGACTTCGAGCGCGACCTGGCCGCCAGCGCGTCGCAGATCAAGTTCGATCCGAATCGACTGGTACAGTTGTACGACGAAGTGCGCGCCGGCTACGACGAACTCTTCAATAATACGAACCCCGACCTCGCGGTCTACGGCGTGCTCGACCGGGCACGCATCGCCGTCGTCACCGGCAAGTTCGACGAGGCGCGGTCGTTGCTCGACCAGTTCAATCAGATGGTGAAATAGAAATGAGTCCTGAGGGTCGCGACCCGCCGGCCAGCCTCCCGCGCGTCCGCGAGCCTGCCTCCATGCAATCGCCGGTCGGCGAACGCACGATTGATTTGACGTGGTGGCTGGCGACCAGCGGCGTCGTCGTATTCCTGATCCTGCTCGTCGGCGCGGTCGCGCTCTACACTTATTCACAACTCGCGAAACTTAATGTGACTCCGACGGCGGTCGCCGTGCTCGTTCCGACCGACACACCCGCGCCGTCGGCGACGCCGCAACCCGCGCCGACGGCGACACCCGGCGTATTGCTCGCCGATACGGCGACGCCGGCCCCAACGCCCACCTGGACTCAGCCTCCGCCGCCCACCGCCTCGCCGACGCTGGCTGGCACCCCGACGCCGGTCGTCTATCTCGTGCAGGCCGGAGACACGTTGGGCGCGATCGCCCTCGCCTACGGCATTTCGATCGACGACATCCAGAAAGCCAACCCGGATCTCCAGAATCCCGATCGTCTCTTCGTCGGACAGACGATCACCATCCCGATTCCGACCCAGGAGCCGCCCACACCCATCCCCTCGCTCCCGCCGGGGACGGTTCTGCCGACGCCTCTGTCCACCGCGGCCGCGGCGGCCAACTTGCCGCGCTCGATCCTCGAAGGGGATCTGGCGCGCGGTTACCCGCTCGTCCTCGCCGGGCCGCGCGTCACGATTCATTATCAGCCGGGATCATTCGCCGACCTCTCCGGGCCGCAGACGATCCTGGCTAACGCCGAGGAAACGCTGGGCTACATCGAGAAGACCTTGAACGTCAGTTACTCCGGCGCGCTCGACGTGTATCTGGCCGGCTCGCTATTTGCGCCTCCAAACCAAGCACTGCGCGAGCGCCCCTATCCCACACAGCGCCGGCTCTTCCTGCTTTACGACGGCAGTGGCACGCCCGCTGAACGGCGGTACATGCTGGCGCACGAAATGACTCACGTCGTCGCCTGGCATACCTACGGTGTGCCGAGCACGGTGATGCTCTCGGAAGGGTTGGCGACGTACGTCGGGCAGGCGTATCTCGATCAGGGCGGGTTCATCAAGTATCAAGACTTCTGCCGCGCGATGGCCCGCACCAATCGCCTGCCCGCAGTCGGCGCGATTGAGAACAGCACGCAAGAATTCCAGGACCCGGTTCGAAACTATTACAGTTACGTGACGTCCTCCTGTTTCCTCGGCTACCTCTTCGACTTGAAAGGCGCCTCGGCGCTCTCACAACTCTATCCGACCTCCAACTACACCGGCAACTACGGCGTAGTGCTCGCTCAACTCCAGATCGACTTCGAGCGCAGTATGTCCTCCGGCGCGTTCCAGATCACATTTGACCCGGAACGACTGGTGAGCTACTATGAAGAAACGCGCGACGGTTACGCGCAACTCTTCGCCAGGCCCAATCCCGATCTGACCGCCTACGATGTCCTCGACGATGCGCGCATCGCCGTCCTCACGGGCAACTTCGACGGCGCGCGGGCCTTGTTGGATCAGTTTCACGTTTTGGCAAAGTAGAGACGACTCGGCGGGTCGTCTCAACCGCACACAATGAAAGTCTGCTGGACTCCGGCCACCCGCATTGGCTGTCGCAACGAAAATCGCGATAGCGCCAACTACTGCCTTTTCTGCGGTCGCCCGCTCTCAGGCGCGCTTCGCCTGTTGAATCCCGGCGACGTTTTGCAGGCGAAGTACGAAGTGACGCGCGTCGTCGGCTTCGGCGGCAACGGCGCGGTCTACGCCGTGCAGGATCGGTCGGCAGGCAACGCGGAGCGCGCTTTGAAAGAATCGATCGACCCGGAACAGCGCGAGCAATTCGCGGTGGAGGCCGATGTGCTCAGGCCGCTTGATCATCCCAACCTGCCGCGCGTTTACGATCGCTTCACCGCCGGCAACCGCGATTACATGCTGATGGAGTTTGTGCCGGGCCGGTCACTCGAAGAAGTGATCCAGGAGCGCGCCCGGCAGAACCTGCCGCCACTGGACGAGAACGTCGTGATCGGGTACGCCATTCAAATCTGCCACGCGCTCGAATACTTGCACCGGCGCGAGCCGCACCCGGTCATCCATCGCGACATCAAGCCCGCCAACATTCGTATCACGCCGCACGGCGAACTGAAACTGGTGGACTTCGGACTGGTCAAGCGGCTGGACACCGACAACCCGGCGACACATCGGCTGGCGCAAGGCCTCACGCCGGTCTATGCGCCGCCCGAGCAGTGGGGATTGATCGAGGGCCGCCACACCGATCCTCGCTCCGACATCTATTCGCTGGCCGCGACGTTGTATCACCTCCTCACCGGCACGGGCCCCTCCTCGGCGCTCGATCGAATCGCCGGCAGGGGAGGCCGGCTCAATTCTGAAGAGCCGCTCGTGCCGCCGCGCAGTCTCAATCCGAACATCTCGACCCGGGTGGAACGCGCGTTAATGAAAGCGCTGTCCGTACATCCTGACGATCGATTCCCGACTGCGCGCGAATTACGCGCCGCGCTTTCAATGGGATCGGATACTCTTCACATAGCAAGACAGCGATAGATCTCTTCGAGCAACTTGCTCCTAAAGGGCAGATATGCTACACTGGCGAGGAGAGCGGTAAAGAAGGAGACACAGCATGTCCAAGTTCAGGCCCGACCACGTCCTCGATTGTCGCAGTGTCATCTACCCCGTGCCGATCCTCAGAGCCGAGCAGGCACTGGCCAGCATGTCCCCCGGCCAGGTTTTGGAAGTCCAGGCCACAGACGCAAACGTGAAACCCGATCTCGCGACGTGGGCCGCGAGAGTCAATAACGAAATCCTCGCCGTCGAAGATTCCGACGGCGGCTTCAGTTTCTTCGTGCGCAAGGGCCGCGCCGCCGCGCCCGCCGATGCAATCGCTAAAGAGGAGAGATCGCTTTTCCTCGTCGTTCTCCGGTCGGGCCTCAACGCGCCGGGGCAGGTGCGGGCGGCGTTGATGTACGCTTCGATCGCTTGTGCGATGGATCAAGACACCGTCGTATATTGCGTTCAGGAGGGCGCAGACGTGATGGTGAAGGGCGCGCCAGAGAAAGAGCAGACGAAGCCCGGCGTGCCGACGATTGCCCAGCGTCTCGCCGAAGCGATCGAGATCGGCGTGCGCCTTGAAGTGTGCGAGCAGACCGCCGACACGCGCGGCATCAAGGCCGAAGACCTGATCGCGGAAGCCAAACTAATCGGCGGCGCGTCGCTCATCGATTACGCCATCCGCTCTCGCGGCCAACTGACCTTCTAATCTTCAATCTCTAGCCTCTACGATGTGGAGCACCGAACCCGGCAGCGCCAGCCGACGTTTCTTTCTCTCAGCAGTTTTTTGGCTGATTGTTCCGGTCTTCATGGGACTGATCTTGTCAATTCTGCTGTTCGTGCCTTCCGCGCAAGACCTCGTGCCGATGGCGGCCAAGCCTTACCTGAACTTCGGGCGGCTGCGCCCGGCGCACGTCAACATCGCCATCTTCGGCTGGCTGTCGCAGGCCTACGTCGGCGGCATCCTGCATATCGTGCCGCGCCTCACCCGGACGAAACTCTACAGCGAAAAACTGGCGCACATCAACTGGTGGCTGTGGAACCTGCTGATCCTCCTCGCGGCGATCACCCTGCCGATGGGCCTCACGCAGGGGCGCGAGTACGCCGAGATGATCTGGCCGCTGGATCTTCTGCTGATCGTGAACTGGGTTTTGCTCGCGATCAATATCTGGGGCACGTTCCTGCGACGCGAGGAGCCGAAGGTCTACGTCAGCCTGTGGAACTTCATGGCGGCGACGATCGTCTTCCTCGGCGTATACGCGGTCGGCAACAAAGTCTGGGATCCGTCCGGCGCGTACACCGGCATGAACGACAACATCATCAACTATTTCTACGTCCACAACCTGTTCAACTCGTGGTTCACGACCGCCGGCCTCGGGCTGGCGCTGTATCTCCTCCCGAAACTGACCGACAAGCCACTGTACAGCCACCGCCTCGCGCTGTGGGGGTTGTGGAGCGTGTGGACGGGACAGCACCATCAACTCTACAGCCCGGCGCCCGATTGGCTGGAGTACCTCACCATCGTCTTCAGCATCCTCGCCGCTGTGCCGACGACGGCTTTCATCTGGAATTTCATCAAGACGATGGAAGGGCGGTGGCATCGGGTGGGGCCGGACATCATGCTTCGCTTCCTCGTCACCGGCGCGTTCTTCTGGGCGCTGACTTGCGTCCAGGGTGTGGCGCAATCCTTCCGCACCTTCTCCCTCTTCGTTCACTTTACTTACTGGGTCGTCGGCCACAGCCATCTCGCCTTCGTGGGCGACTATTCGTTCTGGGCGTTTGCGCTCACCTATCTGATGCTGCCTCAGCTACTTCGCCGGCCCATGCACAGCCGCGCGCTCATGGAGTGGCACTACTGGCTCACCACAGTCGGCCTGACTATCTTCATGGTGACGTTGTGGATCGCCGGGCTGATTCAGGCGCAGAACTGGATGTCGTTCAGCATCCCGTTCATCGATACCGTCCGATCGCTTCAGACGTACCTCGGCGTCCGTTTCTTCGGCGGGGCGCTGATGGTCGTCGGCCAGGTCATCTTCGCCTATAACGTCTGGCGCACGGCCTTTGTGCCGACGGCGCAACCTGTGCCCGTTCCCGTCGGGGCGGGAGGCGGCGGCCAATGAAGCAGACGAGCGTGGTGTACCTGACTGTCGGCTCGCTGTTGGCCTTGCTCTTCGGCATCATCGTCACAATCATCATCCCGGCGATACAGGCGACTGGCCCGACGGCTCTGGCGCACAAGTACACGGATCAAGAGTTGCGCGGGCGCGAAATCTACAAGCGCGAAGGTTGCTGGTATTGCCACACCCAGCAGGTGCGCGCGCCCGAAGCCAACAAGGGCATGGTTCACCAGAAAGGCGACATCGGGCCGGAGTCGATTGAGGGCGATTACTACTATCAAAGCCCTGTCTTTTGGGGCACCGAGCGGCAGGGGCCGGACCTCACGCATGTCGCCAGCCGCATCGACTCGCGCGAGTGGCACATTCTGCATCTCAAGGACCCGCGCGCTCTCAACCCCGGCACGCTCATGCCGTCGTTCGCCTATCTTTCTGACAAAGAGTTGGATGACCTCGCGGCCTATCTGTTGACGTTGAAATGATCCTCCCCGGAACATGGCTCGTCCTGGCGACGCTCGCCGTTATGCTCATACTCTTCTGGCTCGGCTGGTTTTGGGCGCGCGCGCACGGGCAGTTCGACGACGTGGAGGCCGCCAAGCACGCGATGATCGAAAACGAGAGATCGTACCGAGATGACAGATTCTGACAGCGCCTCAAAGGCGCCAGCTGCGCCGGACGCTCCGTTGCCTCCCGGCGTGGAAGAATACGCCGGCGAAGTGCAGGCGGGCCGGGGGGCCGCGCCCGGCTGGCTTCGCAATCTTCCGTACGGGCTGATCGTCCTCTGCCTTTTGTACTACGCGCTGTCGCGCGCTTTCGATCCGGTGAATCTGGTCTTCGGTGGCTTGTTGCTGTTCTGGTTCATCTACACGCCCATTGCCCAGAGGCGCGGCTGGTTTTTCATCCCGATGTGAAAGGCCCGCGCTCGGATTTCTGAACCGCGATGGGAAAGGAGGCTGCTATCGAACAATCTCTGATGTCCAATCGCCAATTGTCAGTCGCTCGCTCTCACCAACCCGCATTCTAGTTTGCCCAAGGAGGCACCCATGGCAACCACCCAAGAAGTCAATGACTTCATGAAAAAAAACATGAAGTTCGTTCCGCGAATGTACCAGATCCTCAACGGCGTCATTCCGGACAACGGAATGGCCTTCGCCCAGTTCTACCAGACCGTGTTCGGCGACGGGGCGATCCCCAAGCGACTCAAAGAACTGATGTTTGTGGCTGTCGGCATCGCCTACATGTCGCCGCGCTGCCTGATCCACGTCGTCCCCGCAATTGAAGCCGGCGCGACCGACGCAGAGATTCTGGAGACGTGCGTGGTTGGCACTGTGGCGGCAGGGTTCGTCCCCGGCGGGCCGGGCATCCCGTACGCCTTTGAGTACGCGCTTAAGACACTCGACGTGGCCGGAAAGCATCGCAAGGGCGAGAAGTGGGAATACCTTCCCGCCTCCCAGTTCGACCACGGCACCTATTAGCCATCCGCCATGCGGTTCAGGCGGGATACCGGCCGGCCGGGATCCCGCCTGGCCTTTGGCCGGGGCAACCGTCCTGTGGAGCGTGAACGCCTGCTGGCCGAACTGGCCTCGCTAATCCAGAACGACGAGCGGGCGGCGGAGACTGTCCTCGAGTATCTGCGACAGCGCGACGGCGGGGTGGGCTTGCTCCTGCGCGCTCTGAGCCGCCGCCCGGAGGTGTTTGTGCCGCATGTCTTGCAGGGCAGGCAACTCTACGACACCCCGAAGGCGATCGACCCAAAGACGGCAGAATTGGCGGCGGTAGCGGCCTCGGCCGCGCTGATGTGCGAGCACTGCTTGATCGCGCACATGCGCGCCGCACAGCGCAAAGGCGCGACGCTGGACGAAATCTTTGACGTCCTGCTCGTGGCCGGCGCTATCGCCGAGTCATCTACTTTGTCAGTGGCTTTTCGCAAGTTTCGGCAATTGGAAGGGAAAAGCGATGAAACCGAAGGAAGCGATATTTGAGGCGTTCGAACTGAAATCGGCGGGCCGCGTCCCGGCCACAGTGTTCGGCGGCGGCGTGTGGACCATCCGCCACTGGCAAAATCAGTTCGGCGAGATGATCGCCGACCCGCGCGCCTATGCCGACATGATCATCAAGACCAACGAGGAACTTCGCAGCCCGATCGTCTACGTCGGCTCCGGCTACAACAACTACCTCGCGGCGGCGGTCGGCGGCAAGATCAAAGAGCGCCCCCTCGGCGCGCCGGACCTCGAAGCGGCGCTGGTCAAAGAGACAGCCGACGAAATCGTCGGGACGGATGTGACGGTGATCGAGAAAGACCCCGTGATTCAGAACATCCGGGAAGCGGCGCGGATGGTGGCGAAAGATATCGGCGACGAAGTCGTCGTCTCGGTGACGACGTGGGGGCCGTTCACGTTGGCCGGGCAGATGTACGGCGTCGAGCCGTTCATGAAAGCCACGCTCAAAAAGAAAGACGAAGTCCATAAAATGCTTGACTTCGCCACGCGACTGGTCAAGCAATTCTACACGCCGCTCGTCGAGGAGAAGGTGATCCCCATGCTCTCCATCGCCGATCCGACCGGATCGGGCGATCTGATCTCGGATCGGGTGTTTCGCACCTTCTCGCTCCCGTACCTCAAACCGCTCATCGGCTGGGCCAAAGAGCACGGCGCCTATACCTGGTTGCACATTTGCGGCAACACGACGGACAAACTCGAGTCCATCGCCGAGACCGGCGCGAGTTGCTTCAGCCTCGATTACAAGGTGGACATGGCCGTCGCCAAGCAAAGGCTGGGCGGCAAGATCACTCTTGCCGGGAACATCGACCCGGTGTCGGTTCTCAACCAGAAAAGCCCGGACGACGTTCGTTTGGCCGGCCAGGCCTGCATCGACGCCGCCAGCGCCGATGGAGGCTTCATCTTGACGAGCGGTTGTGACCTGCCGCCGACGATCTCGATGGACAACCTCAAAGCCATGCTGTCACTTGCCCAAATCTGAGCCGTTTGGTCAGATTCAACCGAAACTGTTGACTCCGACCTTTTTTGTGTGCTAATATACACCACATCGGAGTGGTGATTGTCCGGCATTCAAGTGGCAGGCGGAAAACAGGCGTGGACTCAACCCTCACCGTCCAGCGGCTAACTGAAATAGGTCTTAGCAAGTACGAAGCCTCGGCCTATCTCGCCCTACTCGGTCACGACGACTCGACCGCGGTTGAAGTCGCCGACCGCGCCTGCGTGCCGCGACAGCGCATCTACGACGTCCTCATCTCCCTCCGCGACAAAGGGCTGATCATCATCAGCGCCGGCCGCCCCGCGCGTCACGTGTCGCGGCCCCCCGGCATTGCTCTCCCAGCCATGTATCAGGCGCGCTTGCGTGCCCAGGCCCAAGAGAACGAACGCATCGCCCGCATCGTCGAGCAACTCGTCCCTCAACTCGAAGCCCCGGGGAACGGATCGGAGTTGCTGGATCGCATCATGCGCGCCGCCGCCGAGAACATCGGCGGCTTCTGAGCGCGCCTGTCTGAGAACGAGGCCCAGTGATCTTCGTGGTCATCGGCGACGCCAAACCCGGCGTCACGCTGGAACAAATGAAAGCCAACCGGCAAGCCTACGTCGAGTGGGAGCGGCGCAGTCCCTATGTCGGCAAATATCAGACCATCGCTCGCTACGAGGTGGTGGGCGCTTCGCCGAAGAAGACCTTCTGGGTCATGCAAACCGACGACCCGGCGGTGATTCACGGCCTCGTCGAATTCTTCGCCGACTATTGGAACATCACGGCTCATCCGGTCGTCCAGCGCACCATCGGTGAGTCCGCTTGAAAGGGCCTTATGACAAAAGTCCAAATCTACTACTGGAAAGACATCCCCTACGGCGTGCGTGCCCGCGACGAGAACGGCCGCGTCACCAAGCAACTGCCGCGCGCTTTCGAGGCGACGGTGGATGCGGCGGCGATGGCCGAGGGCCAGACTGAGGCCGAGCAGTATCAAGCCGGCTTCGTATGGGGCGCGACCGAGGAAAGACCTGGCACC
>JACQED010000142.1 GCA_016200785.1 Chloroflexota bacterium | reverse complement strand
GGAGCAAATAAAACGCCCCCGACTATCCTCATGAGAGGAAAGCAGCCACTCTTGGCTACCTTGTCATCGGGGGCGGGTAAACCAGACGAACTGGTTTATTTGGGTGACTAAATAATAGACTGAAATCGTTTTCGTGTCAACCGAGTGAATTGGCAGGCAAAAAAAACGGCCAATGACGGTCACTTTTCTCCCTGACTTCCTCTGGGGCGCCGCCACCGCCTCTTATCAAATCGAAGGGGGCGCGCGTGAAGACGGCCGAGGCGAGTCCATCTGGGACACCTTCTGCCGCGCGCCCGGCGCGGTGCTCAACGGCGACAACGGCGACGTGGCCTGCAATCACTATCACCGCTGGCGCGACGACGTTCGCCTCATGGCCGATCTCGGGTTGAATGCCTATCGCTTCTCGATTGCGTGGCCGCGCATCTTGCCTGAGGGCGTGGGCCGCGTCAATCCCGCCGGACTCGACTTTTACGATCGCCTCGTTGACGCGCTGTGGGCCTCCGGCATCCGCCCCTTCGTCACGCTTTATCATTGGGATTTGCCGCAGACGCTTCAAGATCGGGGTGGATGGCCGGAGCGCGAATCCGTCGCGTGGTTCGCCGAATACGCCGAGGTCGTCTCGCGCCGCCTCGGGGATCGAGTGCGCGACTGGATCACGCACAACGAGCCGTGGGTCGCGGCGATGCTGGGGTACGGGATCGGCCTCCACGCGCCCGGCCTGCGCGATCCCGCCGCCGCCCTGCGCGCGGCGCATCACCTGCTCCTCTCGCACGGCGAAGCCGTCCCCATCTTGCGAAGAAATTCTCCCGGATCGAGTGTCGGGATAACTCTCAACCTCACGCCGATCCATCCGGCCTCGGAGAGCGAGGCAGACCGCGCTGCCGCCCGGCGCAAAGACGGATTCGTCAATCGCTGGTTCCTCGACGCGCTGTACCGCGCCGCATATCCGGCGGACATGATCGAGTATTACCACGCGTTGTGGTCGGACTTGCCCGACTTCCCCGCCGACGATCTGAAACGCATCGCCGTCCCGACCGATTTTCTCGGCGTCAACAACTATACCCGCCACGTTGTGCGTCACGACCTGCGAGGCGTGGAGGTGCAAACCGAATACGTTCGCGTCGAGGGCGCGGAATACACCGACACCAATTGGGAAGTATGCCCGGCCGGATTGTCCGAACTGCTCATGCGCCTGCATCGCGACTACGCTCCCCCGGCGATCTACATCACCGAAAACGGCGCGGCCTTCCCCGACGCGCCCGACGCGAACGGCGAGGTGAACGACGCGCGCCGCGTCGCCTATTTGCGCGGCCACTTGACCGAGGCCCATCGCGCCGTAACCGCCGGCGTGCCTCTGTGCGGCTACTTCGTCTGGTCGCTCATGGACAATTTCGAGTGGGCGCTGGGCTACTCCAAACGCTTCGGCATTGTGTTCGTGGACTATCCCACTCAGCGCCGCATCGTCAAAGCAAGCGGGCGGTGGTACGCGGGAGTGATAGGGGCGAAGGGGATCGAAGACGAGCAGCGTCGGGAGATGCAATCTCCCGGCTGAAAACAGGGAAGCCCGGTGAACCGGGCTGACGACCGCCAGTCGGCTTCCAGCCGACTTCCAGTTTTCAGCCCGGAGTTTCCAACTCCGGGCGGCGGTGGGGAGGCCGAGACTCAGCCTTGAGCGACTCGTTTGTTCATCTCTTCGACAACACCCTCAGCCTCGGCAACGCCAGCCTCGAACGCCGCTTTGCCGCCGCCCCCGGCCAGCCGTTCGTGACGACGGCTTTCATGAATCGACTCTCCGGGCGGGACTATCTGCGCCCCGGCGGGCGCGAGTTCGCGTTTGCCGCCGACGGCCAGCCATTCACTGGGTTGGACTTCACCTTCGAACGCGCCGAGTTGACGAACCTGCCGGATCGCGCCGGGGCCACTGTCCATCTCTCCTGGGCCTCCGTCGCCGTCGAACTTCACTTCACCGCCTACGCCGCCCACCCGGTCATCCGCAAATGGCTGGTCGTCACGAATCGCGGCGACCGCGCCGTGAGCCTGACCGATTTCGAGTGGGAGGAGATTCATCTTCTGGTGGATTCCCCGGCCACCGCCGAGGTGTGGGTTGATTATTTCACCCGGCGCGAAAAATCGGCGGCGGTGACGATGGACGATTGCGCGCTGATCGTGAACGACCCGGCCCGCGGCGAGGGCTTCGTCGTCGCGACCGAAGCCCCCGGCCCGCTGAAGCGACTGGAGGCCTACGCCCGGCCCGGCCGGATCGCGGCCGGCTACAACCGTGACGACGAGACGAACTTCGAGCGCGTCCTCGACCCCGGTGAAAGTTTTCGCTCGCATGAAAGTTTCATCCTCGTCTTCGCCAATTCGATCCCGCAAGACGCTGTGGACGGCCCGTACGCGGAGTTCGTCGCCGAGCAACTCACGGCATGCGATGTCTCGCGCGTGCCGACCGTCACCGTCAACACTTGGGAGCCGCACGGCTTCAACTTGTCCCGCGAACTGCTGTTGGAGCAGATCGATCTCGCCGCCGACCTCGGCGTAGACGCTTATCAGGTGGACGCGGGCTGGTACGATTTCATGGGCGACTGGAACGCCGACCCGGCGAAGTTTCCGAACGGATTGGAGGAGATCGCCGAACATGCGCGGGCGCGCGGAATGCGCTTCGGGTTGTGGGTGGCTCCACCCACCGCCGACGAGCGGAGTAAAGTCGCCCGCGATCATCCCGAATGGATCGCGCGTGACAGGCACGGCGCGCCCAACCGCCACCCGATTCCCAACGTCGTGACGATGTGCCTCGACAGCGGCTTCCGCGATTACATTCTGAGCAAACTGGACGAGATAATTCGCCGCTACGGAGTCGAACTGCTCAAACTCGATCTGAGTTGCGTCCGCAATCTTTACGAGCCGGGCCGCTACCCCGGCTGTTTCGCGGAGGGGCACGGCCACCGCACCCCGCGCGAGAGTCATCTGCGGATTCTCGAACGCCTTTTTGAAATCGTCGCCGCGCTCAAGTCCGCGCACCCGCGCTGTCTCTTCGACCTGAGTTACGAACTCTACGGCGTGATGGACGGGCACGACCTCGCCCTGATCAAAGTGGCCGACCAAAACTGGTTCACCAATCTGACCAGCCCGCACGAGACGAACTTCCGCCGCGAGGCGTATCAGCGCGGGCGCGTCACACGCCCATGGACGCTGAACTTCGGCGGCGCGTCGCTCGATCACCCCCACTGCCCGAACTACGGACTCTTCTCGACGTTCACCTCGCACGCTCTCTTCTGGGGCGACCTCGCGCGTCTGGACGAAGCGACTCGCGCGCACTACCGCCGCTGGTTCGCATGGCTGAAAACCCAGCGCGCCCGCGACGACTTTTATCGTTACTACCGTGTGTCCGACATCTTTCCCGTTCCCGACGGCGTGAGTTCGAGAGACTTCCGGCGCGCCGTCCCAAGCGCGCGCTACGGCATCGCGCCCGACGGAATTCATCCGCCCGGCTTCGATCCGGTGAGCGAACATCCCGGACATTTCTGGGACGGCGTGGCGCGGTTGAACGAACGCGGAGAGGGGCCGGTCTTTCTCTTTCGACCGGCGGGTAGTCGCCACTCCGAATTTCAACTGCGCCTGCCGTGGGTTCTGCCCGAGTCGCGTTATCTCGTTCGTGATGAAACCGAGTCGCGCGACCTCGGCGTGTTCGACGGCAAAACGTTGATTGAGGCGGGCATCTCCGTCACCATCGCGCGACCTGCCGAGGCAAAGGTGATTGTGCTGAGGCTTGATCTATGACTGAGCCGCTCTGGTACAAAGACGCCATCTTTTACGAAGTCTACATCCGCGCCTTTGCCGACGGGGACGGCGACGGGTGCGGCGACTTTCGCGGCTTGACCGAAAGACTCGACTACTTCCGCGACCTCGGCGTGGACTGCCTGTGGATCACGCCGATGTACCCCTCGCCGCTGATGGACGATGGCTACGACATCGCCGACCATTTGAACGTCCATCCTGACTACGGCACGCTCGACGATTTCAAGAACTTCCTGAACGAAGCCCACGCGCGCGGCCTGCGCGTCATCGCCGACCTGGTGCTCAATCACACCTCCGATCAGCATCCGTGGTTCCAGTCCGCCCGTCGAAGATCCCCGGAGCAAGGCGGAGGGGATGCCTCGAAGGACTCGCCCTACCGCGACTATTACATCTGGAGCGACACCGATCAGAAATACCGTGAGGCGCGCATCATCTTCCTCGACACGCAGAAGTCCAACTGGGAATTCGACCCGGCGACCGGCGAGTATTACTTCCACCGCTTCTACCCACAGCAACCCGATCTCAATTACGACAACCCGGCGGTGAGGCAGGCCATGATTGACGTTCTGCGCTTCTGGCTCGACCTCGGGCTGGACGGTTTCCGCGCCGACGCCGTGCCGTATCTCTTCAAGCGCGAGGGCACTAACTGCGAAAACCTGCCGGAGACGCACGCCTATCTCAAAGAACTGCGCCGCTTCATGGACGAGCAATACCCCGGCCGCATTTTGCTGGCCGAGGCCAACCAATGGCCGCAGGACGTGCGCCACTACTTCGGCGACGGCGACCCACGCACCCGACGCGGGGCAAGCGAATTCCACATGGCCTTTCACTTCCCGCTCATGCCGCGCCTCTTCACGGCGCTGGCGCGGGCCGACTGCGCGCCCATCGTCGAGATTCTCTCGGCCACGCCCCCCATCCCCGACAACTGTCAGTGGTGCACCTTCCTCCGCAACCACGACGAACTCACGCTGGAGATGGTCACGCCCGAAGAGCGCGACTTCATGTGGCAGACCTACGCGCCCGAGCCGCGCATGAGACTCAACCTCGGCATTCGCCGCCGCCTGGCGCCTCTGCTCGACGGCGACCGCCGCAAGATCGAACTCCTCAATTCGCTCCTCTTCACTTTGCCAGGCTCGCCCATTCTGTACTACGGCGACGAGATCGGCATGGGCGACAATATCTGGCTCGACGACCGCGACGGCGTGCGAACCCCCATGCCATGGGACAATGTGGCCGGGCAACGCGCCGACGATTCTTCGCTCTGGCACACGCTTCGCCGGATGATCGCCGTCCGCAAGGAACATCGTGCCTTTGGCCGGGGCGGTTGCGAATTTCTCAAGATCGAGAATCGGGCGGTGCTGGCCGCCGTGCGCGCCGGCGACGGCGAGACGATCCTCGCCGTCCACAATCTCTCGCCGGCCACACAGCGCATTCTGCCCGACCTTCGCCGTTGGAAGAGCGCGACAGTGCGCGACCTCCTCTCGGGCCGTTCATTCCCCGGCGTGACGGATGAACCTTACGCGATCACGTTGACCCCGCACGAATATCTCTGGCTGAAACTAATAGAGGGATAACCTCGCCCCCGGGCTGATCGACACGCGCATGGCGGCGCGCGCCAAAAGCGATCCTGTATTGCTGGAGCAGGTCACGTTCTGGCAACCGCTCGGTCCCATCGGCGATCCGCACGACGTGCTTGACCTCCTCCTGACCGTTGCGGTATAATCCCGCCCAACTTCACACCCACAGACGTTGACGGAGCCAGGTAGCCGGGCAACCCACCAGAGAGCCGCCGGACGGTGCAAGGCGGTTGGGATTGTGGCGAAATCCACTCCACGAGTCGCTGCCGACGAGGACAGCCGGGACCTCCCGTTACAGAGCTTGGAGGCAGACGCACTATTCAAGTGAGTCTGCGAAAGCAGGTGGCACCACGAGCGGCCCCTCGTCCTGCACAGGATGAGGGGCCGTATTGTTTTTCCCCACCGCGCTCTCCTCTCCCAAAGGGAGAGGGGCCAGGGGTGAGGGCATTAGTAGTAAGAACAGGAGGTCAACATGTGGGACATTGCGTACATTCGGGCACATCCGGGCGAACTGACGAAGAATCACATCGCTCGGCGCATGCGGATTCCAGAGGTCGAGACGCCAGCAGCCACGACGGAATTGCCCCCTGGCGTCGTCCGTGAACCACGCGGCGAGAATGTTGCGGCCGCACTGGATGTGCTGGAGAGGAAAATCCTTGAACTGGACGCCAGGCGCCGGGAACTACTTGCCGAGGTAGAGAAACTCAAGGCCGAGCGTAATGCTGTCTCCAAAGAGATTGGTCAAATCAGAGACAACGCCGAGCGCGAATCCAAAATCGCTGCCATGCGGCGAGTGGGCGAGCAGATCGATCAACTCGACGCTGACGTTCATAAGGCAGAGAGCGAACTAGACGCTCGGATGCAGAACGAACCGAATCAACACGACCCCCGCGTGCCCGACGGCGAAGACGAAAATGACAACGTCGTCATCAAGACTGTCGGCGAGCCGAAGACGTTCGACTTCAAGCCGCTGGCCCACTGGGACCTCGGGCCGAAACTTGGCATTATTGATTTCGAACGCGGCGTCAAACTCACCGGATCGCGGTTCTACGTTCTGCAGAGCGCGGGCGCGCGGCTTCAGCGGGCGCTGATCGCGTGGATGCTCGATCTGCACACGCGAAGCGGACAGGGTTACACCGAAGTCTACACGCCTTTTATGGTGCGCAGTGACATTCTGTTCGCCGCCGGGCAACTGCCTAAGTTCCGCGACAATCTGTATCACGACGCCGAGGAGGATTTGTGGATGGTGCCGACCGCCGAAGTGCCGATTACCGGCCTGCACAAAGACGAAATCCTCGACGCCGAAGGTCTGCCCAAATACTACGTCGCTTACACTCCGTGCTTTCGGCGCGAGAAGATCGCCGCCGGGCGCGACGTGCGCGGCATCAAACGCGGCCACCAGTTCGACAAAGTCGAGATGTACAAATTCACGACGCCGGAGACTTCAAACGACGAGTTGGAAAAGATGCGAGAGAATGCCGAAGAGACGTGCGCCCTGCTCGGCCTCACTTATCGAGTGAAACAATTGTGTACCGGCGACCTCGGCTTCACGGCGCGTATCACGTACGATATAGAGGTGTGGGCTCCTGGCTGTGGCGAATGGCTGGAAGTCTCATCGGTTTCGAACTGCGGCGACTTTCAGGCCCGCCGCGCGAACGCGCGCTTCCGCAGCGAGAAGGGCGCGAATCCGGAATTCGTCCACACGCTCAACGGCTCGGGCCTCGGCTTGCCGCGCACGCTAATCGCCGTGCTGGAGAATTATCAGCAAAAAGATGGATCGGTCGTCGTGCCGGAAGTGCTAAAGCCGTGGATGGGCGGAATAGATGTGATCCGCTGATGGAGAAGTTTGGTTGAACCGCGGAGTCGCCAAGGGCGCGAAGTTTGTTTCCCTGCGTTCTTCGCGCCTTCGCGATTCATTTTTCGGAGACTGGACTGACGCCTCGCTATGGATCTGGCCCACGCCGTTCTGATCGCCCTCGTCATGCTGACGATGCTCGTCGGCCTGGCGGGGACGATC
>JACQED010000141.1 GCA_016200785.1 Chloroflexota bacterium | reverse complement strand
CGATCAAGTGCGCGAGCCGGGCGTGCCTCCACTGCGCACGCTGGCCGATTTTTGCGAACGGCATCTCGCCGGCCTCGTCAGCGGCGTCCACCTCTTGCCGTTCTACCCGTCTTCCTCCGACGACGGTTTCTCGGTGATTGACTACCGAATGGTCGATCCGGCGCTCGGCGACTGGGACGATGTGGCCCGTCTGGGCCGCAAGTTTCGGTTGATGTTCGACGCCGTGATCAACCATGTCTCGGCGCAGAGCCAGTGGTTCCGGGACTTCCTGTGCGACGATCCCGCGTCAGCGTATCGTGCCTATTTTGTCGTCGTCGAAGGCGATCCCGACCTGTCGCGAGTCGTCCGCCCGCGTGCCCTGCCGCTGTTGACGAAGTTCACCACAGCCTCAGGCGAGAAGAAAGTGTGGACGACTTTCAGCGAAGATCAAATTGACCTGAATTACCGAAACCCCGACGTGTTGCTGGAAATCGTCGAGACGCTGCTGTTCTACGCCGCGCACGGCGCTGATTTCATCCGGCTGGACGCGATCGCCTATCTGTGGAAAGAAATCGGCACGCCCTGCATTCACCTGCCTCGGACGCACCGCGTCATTCAACTCTTCCGCGCCGTCCTCGACTCCGTCGCGCCTCACGTCTCGCTCATTACCGAAACCAACGTGCCTCACGCCGAGAACCTCTCGTACTTCGGCGACGGGGAGAACGAGGCTCATCTGGTGTACAACTTTGCCCTGCCGCCATTGATCTTGCATACGTTTCGCACCGGCAGCGCGCGCGCCCTTGCGGAGTGGGCCGCCGGGCTGAGCCTGCCCCCCGGCCACGGCGCCTTTTTCAACTTCCTCGCCTCGCACGATGGCATTGGCCTGAACCCGGCGCGCGGCATTCTGAGCGAGGCCGAAATTGACGCGCTGGTGGAACGAACTCTCGCGAACGGCGGACTGGTCTCCTACAAACGCAACCCCGACGGCACGCACAGTCCCTACGAACTCAACATCAATTACTTCGACGCGCTGATCGCTGATCCCTTGCCTCTTGCCACTCAGGTCGATCGCTTCATGACTGCCAACGCCATCATGCTTTCCCTGGCCGGCGTGCCGGGGATATACTTCCACAGCCTGTTCGGCTCGCGAAGCTGGCCGGAGGGTGTGGCGCAGACGGGACGCAACCGGACGATCAACCGCCGGAAACTCGACCGGGCCGAACTCGAACGCGAACTGGCCGACCCCGCTTCACTGAGGTCCGCAGTTCTCAGTCGTTGGCGGCGGTTGCTCACCGCCCGCGCCGCCTCGCCCGCGTTTCATCCGCGCGGCGCTCAGCAGCTGATAGAATTCGACGGGGCGATCTTCGCCGTGCTTCGCACTTCTCCCGGCGGCAGCGATCGGGTGCTTTGCCTGCACAATGTCTCCGACCGCCCCCGGCAGGCACAGCTAGAAGCAGCCGAGGTTGGCAACGCCCCGCCGACCGGATTGCGCGATCTGGTCACCGGCGACAGGCTCGCGTCACAGCGCCCCGGCGCGATCGTTTTGCAGCCGTATCAAACGCGGTGGTTAAGGCTCGGACTCTCGTGAACACTGCTTCTTCCTCGTCAGGCCGTCACATCGCCTTCATCTCCACCCGCTTTGCCGGGACGGACGGCGTTTCGCTCGAGACTGAAAAGTGGGCCACGGTGCTGGAACGCCTGGGCCACACCTGTTTCTACTTTGCCGGCTCCTGCGACCGGCCGGCTGAACGCAGCCGCGTCGTAGCGGAGGTCTTCTTCAAACACCCCCTGGTCGAAGCCATCCATGGCGCCGCCTTTGCCAGCGAGTGGGGCAGCCCGAAGCAGGTCGAGGATGCCAACCCGGAGATTTATCCTCTATACACCGATGCCTTCTCGATCTATCTTCGCCCGCCTCGCCTCACCCGGCAGATACATGAACTTAAGGATTACCTCAAAGCGCAACTCTACGCCTTTGTTCGCGATTTCGCCCCGGAACTGCTTATCGTCGAAAATGCCCTGACCATCCCGCTCAACCTTCCGCTGGGGCTGGCGCTCACCGAGTTTGTCGCCGAGACCGGTTTCCCGACGATTGCCCATCACCACGACTTTTTCTGGGAGCGCCAGCGGTTTCTGGTGAACTGCGTGTGGGACTACCTCAACATGGCCTTCCCGCCGCACCTGCCCTCCATACGACACGTGGTGATCAACTCCTCGGCCGGCAACCAGTTGAGCCTGCGCACCGGCATCTCCGCCTCGCTCATCCCCAACGTGATGGACTTCGATCGCCCGCCCGCGCCGCCGGATGAGTACGCCGCCGACGTGAGGCAGGCCCTGGGCGTGGACTCGGGCGAATTGATGTTTCTGCAGCCGACCCGCGTTGTGCCGCGCAAGGGAATCGAGCACGCCATCGAGCTCACCCGGCGCGTGGGACTCAAAGCCCGACTCGTGATCTCGCATGCCTCGGGTGACGAAGGGCACGACTACGAACGACGCCTGCGCGAGTATGCGGCGGAGTTGAATGCGCCGGTCAATTTCATTTCCGACATCATTCGCGATCGGCGCGGCCGAATGCCCGACGGCCGCAAGACTTACACCCTGGGCGACATGTACCCGCTCGCCGATCTGATCACCTATCCGTCAACCATCGAAGGCTTCGGCAACGCCTTTCTCGAAGCGATCTACTTTCGGCGGCCGCTCGTGCTCAACAACTACACCATCTTCCACATTGATATCAAACCCAAAGGCTTCCGCGTCATCGAGTTCGACGGCTACATCACCGAAGCCACCCTCAGCCAAACGCGGCAAGTGCTGGAGAATGCCTCCCTGGCTCAGGAAATGGCCGAGCACAACTTCCAGTTGGCGAAGCGCCACTATTCATATGCCATGTTGGAACGCCGCCTGCAGACACTGATCGCCGATTGTTTTGGCGAGGAACGTGAACCCGGAACCTAATTCGGGCTCTTCCGGCTTTGGCGGGAATCTCACGCCAAGGCGCAAAGACGCAAAGAAGAAATGGCCTTTCTTGGCGGCTTGGCGGCTTTGCGTGGCCTTTCTTGGCGGCTTGGCGGCTTTGCGTGACGCCCGCAGCGGGCAGTTTCCCGTCCAATCCCGAAGAGCCCGCTTTTCTTTTACCGCAGAGAGCGCAAAGAACGCGGAGAAAAGCCGATGTTCTCTGCGCGCTCCGCGAACTCTGCGGTGAATTAAAAAGCGCAATCTGTGCCCGCGAGGAGTATATCTGGTGGCGCTGGCCGATTCGCCGGAGTGATTGTGTTTTCGGGCGACGTCGGCCATAATAGACCCTCGGTGACCAACAACGCCTCCGACACGAAACGAAAAGGGATCGCCGCCGCGAAAGCCGGGCAAGCGTCGCTTGGCCGGCTCCTGCTTCGCCGCGCGGTCGTCGAGGATTCCGGCGCCGGCGATGCGTGGTACTGGCTTAGCGAAGTCGTCGAGGACCCGGCACAACGGCTCGACTGCCTCAGGCGCGCGCTCGCCATCAACCCGGCGGACCCGCTCGCCCACGCCGCGCTCGAACGGCTCACGGCTCCGCGTGAAAAGGAAGTCCCTCCAGCGCCGGACATGGCTCCGCTCTCGCCGCCGGTTCAGAGGTTGCCGGTGCCAGCCTCCGTCTCGACGATTATCCACGTTCCCGCTTCGTTGAGTTCGGCAGTCGCTTCGTCAACCGAGGAGGCCGATGCCGAAGCGGCTCCCGCGCCACCCGGTGCGCCTCACGTTTCAGGTCTCACGACTCCACTGAAAAAAGACCTCTTGAACCGCGAAGACGCGACCCCGCAACTGCCGGCGGGGCAGGCGGACACAAAGAAAACCCAAGAAAACTTCGCGCTCTCGAGCGGAGCGAGCGCGCGTTACTCGCCACGCTTCCTTCGCGTCCTCATGGCTTTCACCGCCGGCGCGCTGATCGTCGCCGGCCCGGCCTACTATCTCAACGCGACCGGCCAACTGGCCGTGCCTCGCCCGCTTCCTTCGGCGACGATCGTTGCGCCCACCGCTATTCGACCCACACCCCGCCCCACGCAAGCGTTGCCCGCCGCCACCCGACACTCGCCGGTGCAAAACACCCCTCTGGGGCAGGCCACTCAAGCCCCGAGGCCCG
>JACQED010000176.1 GCA_016200785.1 Chloroflexota bacterium | reverse complement strand
GACGGAGTGCAGATTGCGGATTGCGGATTGCGGATTGGAGAGTTGCTCTTCGAGTTCCAGTTGGGTGAGAACGCGCGGGTCTTGGCCGTAAAGGTATTCGGTGGGCTGATAGGGTTTCGCGCCGGTGGCGACGATGACGACGCCGTGGTGGATCAACGCCTCACCCCCCCGCACCTCCTCTCCTGGCGACAACTTTCGGTCGCCGGGAGACGCGCCAGCGGCCGGGGGGTGAGGCCTCAGCCTCGTCTTGAACTTCCCCACACTTCCCTCGAACGCAGCGATCTCCGCACCAAGGAAGGCTTGAATGTTCGGATGATTCAGCGTCCGCTGGACTAGTTTCTCGAGCAACCCCTGCGGATCGGCATGGCTGAGGAGAAAATGCAGGTGGCGCATATTGCCACCGAGTTCGCCCTGCCGCTCGACCAGCGAAACCTGAAAGCCCTGATCGGCCAGTTCGTTGGCGGCCGTCATCCCGGCCAGTCCGCCGCCGATCACCAGCGCGTCATGGTTGAATTCGAGGGACTTGCGCTGAAGCGGCTCGACCAGCCGTGCCTTGGCGACCGCCATCAGCACCAGGTCTTTGGCTTTCTCGGTCGCCTCGGCCGGGAAATCACGATGAACCCAGGAACACTGATCGCGGATGTTCGCCAACTCGAACAGGTAGAAGTTCAGCCCGGCCTCGCGGATGCAGTTCTGGAACAACGGCTCGCGCGTGCGCGGAGTTCAGGAGGCGACGACGACGCGATTGAGACTGTATTCTTTGATCGCCGCTCGAATCTTGGCTTGCGAGTCGGTCGAGCAGGTGAACAGATTGTGATCGGCGAGAACGACGTTCGGCAACGACCTGGCGTATTCGGTCACGGCGGCCACATCTACCACTCCGGCGATGTTCGTCCCGCAGTGGCAGACGAAGACGCCCACGCGCGGCTCCTGGCCGGTCACGTCCAGTTCCGGCGGATACTCTTTGGGCCGGACGAGCGTGTGGCGGGCCTCGGCCAGCAGAGTCATCGCGCGGGCGGCGGCGGCGCTGGCCGACATCACCGTTTCGGGGATGTCCTTCGGCTCGGCAAATGGGCCGCAAACATACACACCGTCGCGCGTCGTATTCAACGGCGACAGATTAGTCGTTTGGCAGAAACCGTCGGCGGTCAGGCCCACGCCCAGCTCACCGGCCAGCCTCGTCATGCCCCCCGGCGCTTGCAGACCGACCGAGAGCACGACCAGATCGAAGGTTTCAGTCACGCCCTGCCCGTCGGGGAGGCTGTAATGGATTTCGAGATTCCCGGTGGCCGGGTCCTGCTTGATGGCGGACGGCATCGCTCGCAAGTAACGCACACCGGAGGCGCGGGCGCGTTCGTAGTAGGCGTCGAAGCCTTTGCCGTAGGCGCGAAAGTCAATGTAGAAGATGGTGCACCCCGTTGCTGGCGCGTGCTCTTGCGTGATGAGAGTCTGCTTGGTGGCGTACATACAGCAGACCGCCGAGCACCAGTTGCGATCGGCGCGGCGCGATCCGACGCACTGAATCCAGGCGATGCGTTTCGGCTCGTGCCCGTCGGACGGGCGCTTGAGGTGGCCACCGTATGGCCCAGTCGGAGACAGGATGCGTTCGTACTGCTGGCTGGTGACGACGTTGGGGAAGCGGCCCAGCCCATATTCGCCCGCCAGATGCGCGTCGTACAGTTCAAAGCCGGAGGCCAGGATCATCGCGCCAACCTCGATCTTTTCGACACGCGCGACCTGGTTGTGGTCGATCGCGCCGGCGGCGCACTTGTAGTAGCACGACAGACACTCCGAGCACACGCCGCACTGGAGACAGCGCGCGGCCTCGGCCCGCGCCTCTTCTTCGGTGTAGCCCAGGTTCACTTCCTCGAACGAACGGCGGCGTGCTCCGCCGTCCAGCGCCGCCATCCGCACGCGCGGCTTGACTTCGATGTCGCCGCGCCGAATACGGACGGCGACTTCGGTCGGGGACAGGCGCACGACCGGCAGCTCGGGATGGCGGCGCGACTCCAGACGTTCGCCGCGCAGGTATTTGCGGATATTCTCGGCAGCCTTGTGCCCGGAGGCCACGGCCTCGATCACGAAGGCCGTGCCGCCGGTGGCATCGCCGGCAGCGAATACGCCGGGCCGGCTGGCGGCGAATGTGTTGGGGTTGACGGCCACGGACCCTCGCCGGGTGATCCCCACGCCCGCATCCTCCGGGATGAACGCCAGTCCGGCGCGCTGGCCGATGGCGAAGATCACGGTGTCGCACGCCAGAATGTGTTCGCTGTCCGGCGCCGTTTCCAGCGTCAGCGCGCCGTCCGGCTCAAAGCGCATGAAACTGACCTTCACGGCTTCGACGCCGGTGATACGCCCGTCGGCGCTGAGAATACGGGTGAAGGAACGGCCGGGGTACAGGGTGATGCCTTCCTCTTCGGCCTCTTGGATCTCATGCCGGGCCGCAGGCATGACCTCACGCGACTCGAGGCAGGCCACATCCACCTGCTTCGCGTCCAGGCGCACGGCGGTGCGGGCGCAGTCCATGGCCACGTTGCCGCCGCCCAGCACCAGCACCCGGTGGCCCTTTAGGTTCGAGCCGTTGCCCAGACGCACATCCCGCAGGAAACGAGTGTTGATCAGCACTTCGGGATGATCCGCGCCAGGGATGGGGAGCCGTTTGCCCTCGTGCGCGCCGACTGAGATCAACACGGCGCTGAACCCCTGGGCAAATACGTCGTCCAGATTCTCGACCGGCGTGTTCAGCCGCAATTCCACGCCGAGGTCAATAATCTCCTGCACCTCGCGGTTGATGATGGAGGTCGGCAGGCGATATTCGGGCACGCCCACGCGCAACATGCCGCCGGCCACCGGCAGGGCCTCGAACACCGTCACGCCGTACCCGGCCAGCACCAGGTCTTTCGCGGCGGTCAGCCCACACGGCCCCGCGCCGATAATGGCGACGCGCTCCTCGTACTTGCGCGGGGCGGGCTGCGGCGCGGCGTAGGGTTGGGCATAGACCTGATCGGTGACGAAGCGCTTGAGCGCGGCGATGGAGACCGGCTCGCCCGGAGGAACCAGATTCCGGTTGCAGGCCGTCTCACAGCGGTGATTGCAGATACGCCCGCAAATGCCGGGGAAGGGATTGTCCTCTTTGATAACTCTCAACGCATCGGCGTAGCGTCCTTCGCGGATCAATGCGATGTAGCCTTGCGCGCGCTGGCCGGCGGGGCAGGCGTCGCGGCACGGCGCGATGCCCTTCTTCTCAATCGCGAAGGCGTTGGGTACGGCCTGCGGGTACAACTTGTAGGCGGCCTTGCGCTGATTCAGCCCGCCGTTGAAGCGGTCGGTCACGACAATCGGGCAGACGGCGGCGCAGTCGCCGCAGGCGGTACACTTCGTCACGTCAATGTAGCGCGGGTTGCGCCGGACGGTGGCGGTGAAATGCCCGGCTTCGCCATCGAGTTTCAGAAGTTCTGTGTCGGTCAACACAGTGATGTTGCGATGCCCGGCGGTCGCCACCAGCCGCGGGCTGATGGTGCACATGGCGCAGTCATTGGTGGGGAAGGTCTTGTCGAGCGCGGCCATGTGCCCGCCGATCGCCGGCTCTTTTTCTACCAGATACACCTTGAATCCGGCGTCGGCCAGGTCGAGGCTGGCCTGCATCCCGGCAACCCCGCCGCCGACGACCATCACCGCGCCGACAGGCCGCCCGTTTTGGCTAAGGGAAGAGGGGAAGTCACTGATAGGCATGTTCATAATGCGGCTTCCAGCGCAAGTGAAGGCTGAAGGATGAAGGCAGAAGAAACGATTCAGCCTTCATCCTTCATCCTTTGCTGGCACTTCGCCACCATCAAGGGCACCGGGTCCACGATGTGCCGCTGGAAGCCCAGCCTCTCTGCCGGCAATCCCATCGCATAGCCCAACACCTGCGAGAAGTAGAGCACGGGCATTCGCAACGGCCAGCTGAGTTTTGCGGCGATTTCGTCCTGCCGCGTGTCGAGGTTGGCATGGCACATCGGGCAGGCGACGACGATCGCGTCCGCGCCGGCCTCTAGCGCCGCCTCGAACAGCCGCGCGCACAAGTCCACCACGATGCCGGGCTTGATCATGCTGAAGTGCGCGCCGCAGCAGTCCACCTTGCCCGGCCAGTCGAGCACCTGAACGCCGACCCAACTCAGCAGGCGATCCATGCTCTGCGGGTTCTCTGGATCGTCGAACTGCATCACCGCCGCCGGGCGGGAGATGTGGCAGCCGTAGTAGCACACGACTTTCAGATCGGAAAGATCGCGCTGGACGGAACCCCGGATGCGCGGTTCGAATGCGTCGGCAGCCAGGAGTTCGAGAGGGTGAATGATCGGCGGCGGCGCGGCCAGCGGCATTTCGAGCACGGCTTCGACTTCGGCGCGCAGGGCAGCGTTTTCGGCGACGCGCTTCGCGGCGTGCTTGAAGTGATAGAGGCACGCGCTGCACGGCGCGATCAGCCGGTCGTAGCCTTCCCGCTTCGCCCGCGCCACATTCCACAACGGCGTGGCGAGGCCGAGCAACGGAGAGAGCGAGGGCGCGGCCAGCGTGCCACAACAGATCCAGTCAGGCAAATCCTCGATGGTCACCTCCAGCCGCTCGAACAGGCGGCGCATGGACTCGTCGTATTCGACGCTGATGCCTTCGAGGGAGCAACCGGGGTAGTAGCCGTATCTCATTGGAAGCCAGATTCCTCAACCGCTAAGACGCAAAGCGCGCGAAGCCTTCTTTGATTTCCTTTGCGTTCTTCGCGGCTTCGCGGTTCAATGGCCTTTCTCTTTGGCCAAAACGTTGTTATACAACCTTCGGAACCTCCCACCCCCCAGCGGCAGAGGCGGCGGTTTGACTCGCCCGCGCACCACCAGTTTCCACGCCAGCGGCAGGCTCTCGATCAATTGGCCGGTCAGCAACTGAGTGATGCCGGCTACCGAGGCGTCGTGAATCTTTCCGTTCAGTCGCATGTTGTCCACAAAGCCCCGGTAATAGACGCCGATCTCTTTGACGCTCGGCTTGATGCCCCGGCGCAAGGCGATGATGCGCGCCGCGTTCATCGCCGCCGCCGGTTCCACCTGTTGCGGGCAGCGGGCCGAGCAGGTCTCACAGCCCAGACACAGCCAGATGGCGCGGCTGTTGAGCACCGCCTCTTCGCGGCCCAGCCGGATGCTGTGCATCACCTGCGCCGGTTGGAGATCCATCTTGTCCGCCAGCGGGCAGCCGGCCGAGCATTTGCTGCATTGAAAACACAGGTTGACGCGTGCAGCGTGGCCGCTGAGGGCTTCGATCTCGTGTCGGAAGGCCATTCGGAGATTCCCGGTCGGAAAACAAAAGAAGACAGGTAGCGCGAAGGCCACCTGTCTCACTTTACGATTTCTCCGGCGCCCGGACAATTCCCGTCCGGGTCAGGTTCGGAGCCTAACGGGTCAGACTAAATCCACCCCCGCCTCACCGCTTCGGCAATGGCCTGCGTCCGGCTGGACGCGCCCATCTTCTCCAATATGTCCTGCACTCTGCGCTTGGCCGTCGCCTCGCTCCAGTAGAATCGTTCGGCGACGTCCTTGTTGCTGGCCCCACCGGCAATCGCGGCCAGCACCTGTAACTCCTCGGCGGTCAGCCCGGCCTCGCGCCGGGCCTGTTCCTGAGCCAACGTCTGATAGTTCGACACGACGGTGGTGACGAGCGACGGGCTCAACAACCGTTCGCCGCGCATCACCGCCCGGATCGAGTCGGGCAGGCTCTCGTGCGACACACTCTTGAGCAGGAAGCCATGCACGCCCGCCTCCAGGGCCTCGTGCAAATACGACTCGTCGTCGTAGGTGGTGAGGACGATGATCCTGACGCCTGGATTCGTGCGCCGCACCCGGCGCGCGATCTCGATGCCGCTCTGGCCCTTCATCTGGATGTCGAGCAGAATCACGTCCGTCTCGTGACTCGTCAGAAACGGGATCACCTCGGCCCCGTTTTCGGCCTCGCCGACCACTTCGAGATCGGGATGCCCGGCCAGCAGACTCCGCAGGCCGTGCCGAACGACGGGGTGATCGTCAACGATGAGAACGCGAATAGGACTAATCATCCAGATACGCCGGTGACGGCAATCTCAGCTCGACCCTCGCGCCCCGTCCAGCTGTGGAGATCACTCTCAGCGTGGCGCCCAAGCCTTCGGCCCGCTCTTTCATGCCGATGAGTCCCAGATGCTCGCCGGGAATATTGATGGCGGCTTCGGGATCGAACCCGATTCCGTTGTCTTCGACGATCACTTGCAGCAACGCCGCGCCAAAGTCGAAACTCACCTGCGCCCGGCCGGCCCTGGCGTGCGAGGCCACGTTGTGCAAGGCCGCCTGGATGATACGATAGATGGCGATCTCGGTCTCGCGCGACAACCGTCGCGGGTGGCCGGTCACTTGAACATGGCAATCAATGTCGAAGGCGGCGGTGTAGGTCGTGGCGAAGCGCTTGAGGGCGACCACCAGCCCCATCGCGTCGAGCACCGGCGGGTGCAGGTCGTAGATCACGCGCCGGATTTCGATCTCGACGTCGGAGAGTAGTTGCTGGGCGCGGGCCAGGTTTTCGGAGGCCCGGTCGGGATCGTCGAGCATCGCCTGCCGCGCCGCCTGGGTTTCGTACAGCGCCCCGATGATCATCTGCGTCACGCCATCGTGCATGTCGTGGGCAATGCGCGCCTGCGTATCCTCTTGGATGCGGTACGACTCGCTCAACAGACGCTGTAATTGCCGCGCTTTTTCGGCCAGCGCCCACCGGGCCGATTCGAGTTCGCGCGTCCGCTGGTTGACCTTTTGCTCCAGGTGCACGTTGAACGCCCGGACGGTATCGTACAGCCGCGCGTTTTCGATGGAGACGCTCACCTGCCGGGCCACCGCCGCGACGAAATCCTGCTGGCCGTCATTGAAGTGCCCGACGCGCGGGCTGGCCAGTTGCAGGAGGCCGACGAGTTGCCCCTTGACCTCCAGCGGCGCACAGGCTACTGAGCGGAAACCTTCGCAAATACACAGATTGGATGTGCAACGCGGGTCGTCACCGACGTCCGCCGCAAATAATACCTGGCGCGTCTTCACCGCCCGCCCGCACAGGCAATGGCCGGGTGCCAGGCGCGCTTCCTTCTGGGCCATGGCGACCGAGATGCCGCGATGGGCCTCCAGCCGGAGTCCCGACCGGCTGTCGTCTTGGAGAAAGACCATCCCGGCGGCGACATCCAGCGTCTCCATCGTTTGTTCTAGCGCGGTGGCGATCGTCTTTTCCAGGTCGAGCGAACTGCTGGCAGCCATGGCCAGCGTGTTCAGGGCCGCCAGTTGTTCATTGCGCCGGGTCAATTGGGTCTCCGATTCCACATAGGCCTCGGCCGTCCCGATGGCCCAACGCAGGCTGATCCACGACAGCGCCGGCCCGATTAGACCCAACACGACCAAGCTAAGCACTGTCGGCCACGGCCAGAACGGATGGTTGACGTGCCGAAAATTCTCGAACAGGGTGAAGGCCACGCCAATTGCCGCCATCAGGATGGGCACGGCCCACAGCGTCAGGCGTAACGAGCGCAACAGGTCAGTTCGAGAGCGGGAGATCGTGTGCTGCCAAGAGCGGGTCATCGGGGTCGGCGGCCGCTTGGATCGGCGTGAAATTCGAACGCGGCAATCTGCTGGCGCGAGGAATCCTGGCTGAGAGGATGGGATTTGTCCTAAGCCTATCACGGCGCCACCGCCAGTTATAGTGTCGGATATCACACGCGCGATGTGACAAAATCATTTGGCACGGCGCTGATGTCATTCAGCAAAGTGGTGATGACGGCTTTCGGCGGCGAGGCCGGGGGGAGTGGAGCAGGGCCATCGCACTCTCGCCCAGGTCGGTTGTCAACGTCGCCAGCGCGGCGATGTGATAGGTCAGGAATCGAACGGGGTCGTTGTCGTCGTGGTCGAGCGACAGCCAGGCCAGACGATATTCGCGCCCGGCTCCGGCGCGCCACTCGCTCACCAGCGCCGTCTTGCCGAACCCGGCCAGTACGGAGAGGAGGGTGAGCGGGCGGGCCAGACCGTCGGCGAGCCACGTGGTGAGGCGCGGGCGCGGAACGAGGGTCGGGCGCGCCGGGGGGAGGTAGAGTTTGGTGGTGAGGATAGGCATGGACGCGGGCAGCGCTCAACCACCATTGTGGCCCAAGTGCCACCTTTGTCCAAAAGGGTCTATCTTGGCTTACGCCTTCACTGCTTCGCCTCGGCCCGCAGTGCCGCCGGCAAGAGATCGTCCAGATTGAAGGGTGCGACCTCCGGAAGGTGCTCCCCGGTGGCCGGGTCGAGTCGATAGCAGCCGCGAACACGACCGGCCCGAATCGTTGCCAGCGCCTCGACCGCCGCATCCACGTCGCGCTCGTCGTTGTACAGGCCGAAACTCATACGGACCGCGCCGGGAAGGGCGGACTTGTCGCCTCCGCGCACGGCTGCGCGATGTTCACGCGCCTGTGCTTCGCCCACGTTCATCAGGCGCAACAGATATGGATGCGCGCAAAAGCATCCCGCCCGCAT
>JACQED010000175.1 GCA_016200785.1 Chloroflexota bacterium | reverse complement strand
TGTATCAACTGATCCGCGACACGCTGGAGAACAACCCCGACGTGCGGTATGCCTTTGTGCTTGGCCCCGACAGCCGGGTGATCGTCCACTCGTTCGGCCAGAGTGTGCCGCCCGGCTTGCTGGCCGCGAACGTCGTCGAGGGCGCAGGGACTTATCGCGTCCAAGTGCTTGACAGCGACGAGGGCCTGATCACCGACGTGGCCGCCCCCATCCTCGACGGGCGCGCCGGCGTGGCGCGGGTGGGCCTCTCGCACCATCGTCTCGCCGAATCAGTGTCCGGGATCACGTGGAGTCTGGTCGGCGTCACGGCCGCGGCCCTGATCGCCGGCCTCGGCGTCGCCCTGGTGCTCACCCGCGCCCTCACCCGCCCGGTGGTGGAACTCGTCGGCGTGACGCGAGCCGTGGGGCGGGGCGATCTTTCCGCAAGAGCCCGGCATTACATGGGCGACGAGATCGGTGAGTTGGCCTCAGTCTTCAACACGATGACCGCCGACCTGGCCGCTTCCCGCGCCGATCTCTTGCGCCGAATGCGCGAACTGGGGACGCTCAACGAGACGGCGGCGGCCATCAGCGGCGGGCAGGGACTCACCGCGATCCTTCAGGGCGCGCTCGACAAATCACTCGACGTCATGAGCCTGCGCGCGGGATGGATTTTCCTCGCGGATGACGAGGGCGGCCGGACGCTGCGCCTCGTCGTCCAATCGGGCCTTTCCACCGCCTTCGCCGCCGAGGAGGCCGAGCGCGAACTGAGCCAATGCGTCTGCGCCAAAGTTCTCCGCGATGGCCGTCCGCTGATCGTCCGCGACATCCGGCGCGATTGCCCGCGCTTGAGTCCCGCTGTCGTCGCCGCCGAAGGGCTGGTGTGCCACGCCAGTGTCCCTCTGGCCGTGCGCGACCGCGTCGTGGGAGTGATGAACGTCGCCAGCGCCGAGGCGCGAGAATTTACGCCCGAGGACATGGCGCTGCTGGACTCGGTGGGGCGGCAGATCGGCGTGGCCGTCGAAAACGCGCAACTGTGGGAAGAGGTGAAGCGCAAAGAAGCGCTTCGCAGTCAGTTGCTCGCGCAGGTGATCGCCGCGCAGGAGGCCGAGCGCAAAAGGATCGCGCGTGAACTGCACGACGAAACCGGCCAATCCCTCACCGCCCTGCTGGTCGGCCTGCGGACGCTGGAGCAGACGCCGGCGCTGCCCGACACGGCGCAACGGACTGCCGCCGATCTCAAAGAATTGGGAAAGCACATCTTCGAAGAGATTCACCGCCTCGCGGTGGAACTGCGCCCGAGCGCGCTGGATCAGTTGGGGCTGGCCGGGGCGGTCGGGAGTTACGTGCGTGATTTCGGCCGGCGGGTGGGGCTGAGGGTTGACTTCGAGGCTTCGGGCCTCGACGGCGTCCGGCCTCCCAACGAAGTGGAAATTGCCGTTTACCGGGTCGTGCAAGAGTCGCTCGCCAACGTGGCCAAACATGCGGCGGCCTCGCGGGTGGGGGTGATGTTGGAGCAACGCCACGGCGCGGCGATCGCCGTCGTCGAGGACGACGGGTGCGGCTTTGACGTCGAAGCGGCGCTCAACGCCGGCGACCACGACCGCCCGCATCTCGGACTGTTTGGAATGCAGGAGCGAGCCGCGCTCCTCGGCGGACGGCTGACGATTGAGTCGGAGAGCGGAAAGGGGACGACGGTGTTTGTGGAAATACCGATGAACCAAATCCCAAATCCCAATTCCCAATTCACAAACTCCCAATCTCCAATCTCCGATTGCTAATTGCGAGTCGCCAATGACCAAAATCCGCGTTCTACTCGCCGATGACCATGCCGTGCTCCGCGCGGGACTGAAAGCCCTGCTCGCGACCCAGCCCGACCTTGAGCCGGTGGGCGAGGCGGGCGACGGCGCCGAGGCTGTGCGCCTGGCCGAGAGTCTTCAGCCCGACGTGCTGCTGCTCGACGTGACGATGCCGGGCAACGACGGCTTTGCGGCCCTGCGCGCCGTGCGCCAGCGCGTCCCCGGCGTGCGGGTGCTCCTGCTCACGATGCACGAGAACGAAACGCTTCTGCGCGAAGCCCTGCGACTCGGCGCGTCGGGCTACGTCCTGAAGAAAGCCGCCGAGTCGGAATTGCTGACCGCCATCCGGGCCGTGGCCCGAGGCGAAGCCTTTGTGGACCCGGCGATGACCAAAGCGATGATTGAGGGATATCTGGGAACGGAACCCCAAATCTCAAATCTCAAACCCCAAAGGGAACTCAGACGGATGGATTGACAGCCCGCGAGGTCGAAGTATTGAAGTTGACCGCCGAAGGATACACCAACAAGGAGATCGCGGAAAAACTGGTCATCAGCGTCAAGACGGTGGAGACGCACAAGGCGCACATCGCCGAGAAGTTAGGCTTGAAGAGCCGGGTGGAATGGCTGAGGTATGCGCGTGAGAAGGGTTTGTTGTCGTCGGTCTGACAAAACCTGCCACGCACCTGGCGCCTCCGACCAGCCCCGTTTGTGCTGCGATCTTCCCCGCTCCCCATCAGGGTATCCCCTGATTTCCTCTTCTCACAAATCTACGTTTCTCCCGATACCCTCCGCACGTGGCTTCCGCTAAAGTAACCGCAAAAGAGTGACGTGTGGCGCGTGACGGGTGACGGACGTTCGACGCCACGCCACCCGTCACTCGACTTTGCGCCGCACCCCTTTGGGGCTCGTCACATTTCTCAGTCGCGGAGCGCTTATGGCAAAAAAACGCTACGGCCTGGTCATCGACCTGCGGCGGTGCGTGGGCTGTGAGGCCTGCACGATAGCCTGCAAGCAAGAGAATCACACCCCGCCCGGCGTGGCCTACGCCAAAGTCATCAAAGAAGAAGTCGGCGAATACCCGCACGTCCGCCGCCATTTCCTTCCCGTGTTGTGCAACCATTGCGAAAATCCGCCCTGCACCGAGGTCTGCCCGGTGGGCGCGACGTGGAAGCGCCAAGAGGACGGTATCGTGGTGGTGGACTACGACATTTGCATCGGCTGCCGCTACTGTATCGCCGCCTGCCCCTACGGCGCGCGCTACTTCGACTTCGGCGACAACTACCACGAGCCGATCAGCGAGTTCGAGGCGCAGGCCTCGCCTGAATACGGCGAGTACCGCGACCGGGCGAACGGCGGCAGTCCGATCGGCAACGTGCGCAAATGCACCTTCTGCCTGCACCGGGTGGCGCGCGGCGAGCAACCGGCCTGCGTGCAGACCTGCATGCCTCGCGCCCGCGTGTTCGGTGACCTCAACGATCCCGACTCGGAAATCTCGCGCCTCGTCGCCGAGCGGCGCGGCTTCCGGCTCAAGGAAGAGTTGG
>JACQED010000174.1 GCA_016200785.1 Chloroflexota bacterium | reverse complement strand
CGAATGCGAGGCGCAGGGCAAAGCGCACGACGGGATTGAAGTTCGCGACGATGACGCGCCGCCCGGCGAGCGCGGCTTCAACCACGAGTTGCGCCGACTGTCCGAATGGATCGATCACCAGATCGCCGGCTTGTGAGTATTGCGCGGCGTAGTCGGCCGCGATCCCCTCGGCCAGTGGCGGGAGGTAGTGGGCGAGGAAGCCCGGAGGCGGGTGAGGCAGGCCGGGGATGAAATGCATGGTCGGGCTGTCGGCTGGCGGCGATCGAGAATCGATCGGTATCCTGTTCCGCACAAGTGTATTCGAGTTGCCCTGTGAAGCAAGGGGGTATTATTCATTTGCCTCTCCGCTTTCTGGGTGATAGACTCCTAAAGCGTAGGATATGAAACCGTCGAGTTCCCCGAGGCGCAAACGTGCTGTGGTCAACCGGCGTACAACGCCGGGTATCGGCCCGAAGCGCGCGAGGTCGCGGAACGCTTCATGGCCGTCTTCGAGCAGTGGCCCGATACGCCCATCGTCACCCCCTCCGGCTCCTGCGCGGCGATGCTCGTCCACGGCTACCCCGATTTGTTTCGCGACGATCTCGTGTTGGCCGCCCGCGCCGAAGCGATTGCCAGTCGCACGTTCGAATTCACTCAGTACCTGGTTGACGTGCTCGGCGTGACCGACGTCGGCGCGCAATGGGCGGGGAAATTGGCCTACCATCCCTCATGCCATTTACTGCGCGGCCTCGGCGTGAATGAAGCGCCGCTCAAATTGCTGGCCAAAGTGCGTGACGCAGAGGTCGTGCCGCTGCCCGGCGCTGAGGAATGTTGCGGCTTCGGCGGGCTGTTCTCGATCGAGTACGGCGATGTCTCCGGCGCGATGCTTGAACGCAAGATTCAGGGCATCCGGGCCACCGGGGCGGGAACGATCGTCACCTGCGACGCCAGCTGCCTGACGCACATCAACGGCGGGCTGTCACGGCAGAGAATCCAACAGCGCGTTGTCCATATCGCAGAAATTCTAAACTCACGATGAGCGTTGCTCTGACAAGGTGGGATCGAACCACGAAGACGCCAAGTCACCAAGATTCACTAAACGGACTTCGCGCTCTTCGTGCCTTCGTGCCATTGTGGTAAAGATGCCCGGCAAACCCAAATGACTGACTTTCAACGACGCATCGCCGTTGCCCTCGCGGACGAGAACTTGCAGACGGCCCTCGACCGAAGCCACGTGCGTTCCAACGCGGCCCGTGAGGCGGCGATTGGCGCATTGCCCGACGCCGACGCGACGCGCGACCGCGCCCGGCAGATTCGAGTCGAAACACTGCGCCGCCTCGACCATTATCTGGAACGACTCGAAAAGTCGGTAACGACGAACGGCGGCCACGTCCACTGGGCGCAGAATGCGGGAAAAGTCGGTAACGACGAACGGCGGCCACGTCCACTGGGCGCGGGATGCGGCGGAGGCCTGCGCCATCGTCGCCGAAATTGCCAGAGCGCGCGGCGTCAAACTAATCGCCAAAAGCAAGTCAATGGTGAGCGAGGAAATCCACCTCAATCCCGCGCTGAAGGTCGAGGGCCTGCAAGTCGTCGAGACCGACCTCGGCGAGTACATCATACAACTCGCCGGGCACACGCCTTCGCACATGACCGCCCCGGCGATCCACTTGCGCCGGGAGGACATCGGCGCGATCTTCGAGGAGCACCTCGGCATGGAAGCGACCACCGATCCCAAACGCATGACCGAGGTCGCTCGGGCGAAGCTGCGGCAAGTCTTCCTCAAGGCCGACATGGGCATCAGCGGTGTCAATTTCGCCGTCGCCGAAACGGGGACGCTCGCGCTCGTCACCAACGAGGGCAACGGGCGGCTGGTCACGACCGTTCCGCCGATCCACGTCGCGCTGATGGGCATCGAGCGCGTCGTGCCGACACTCTCCGATCTCGAAGTGTTGTTGCGCGTGCTGGCGCGTTCGGGCACGGGGCAGAAACTCACTTGCTACACGTCGCTCCTCACCGGCCCTCGCCGCGCCGGCGATCCCGACGGGCCGGCCGAGCTTCATCTCGTGATGGTTGACAACGGGCGGTCGCATGTTCTCGGCGGCGACTTGGCCGAGTCGCTTCTGTGCATTCGCTGCGGCGCGTGCCTCAACATCTGCCCGGTCTATCGTCAGATCGGCGGGCATGCCTACGGCAGTGTGATCAGCGGCCCGATCGGCGCCGTGCTCACACCGGCGATGGGCGGGATGGCGGAGTGGGGCGAACTCGCGGGCGCGAGTAGTTTGTGCGGCGCGTGCCAGGCCGTATGCCCGGTGCGCGTTGACATCCCCTCGATGCTTCTCAGCGTGCGGGGCGCGCACACTGCTGCGACCGGCGGCCCGGTGTGGCTAAGCTTCGGAACGAAATGGTGGGCGGGCGTGATGAACT
>JACQED010000131.1 GCA_016200785.1 Chloroflexota bacterium | reverse complement strand
TGGTCGTCGCGCGGGAGAAAGGCCATTTGCCGGAGCGAGTAGTTGCCGCGATTGTGGCAGGTGTTGCACTGGGGGTAGGGGATGGCCGTCGTCAGCCGGTGCTCTTTGGCATGTCCAGGTTGATCCCGCGCGATCGTCGGATCGCCGCCGGTGTAAGTTCCCTCGGCGTTGCCGACCGCGTGGCACGCCGCACAGCCGGTCAGACGATGATATTTGGCTTCATCACGCGCCGGGGCTGAGAGGTGGCAGGTCAAGCAATTCGCGCCGAACTGTCGAATCATCGCGTTGGCCGAGGGCGTGGGATCGAATCGCGCGAGGGACGCAAGACCGGTCGGCGTCGTGACGAGGCGATCCTCGACGGCGAAGATGCCAAAACGGGCGATGGGATCGGGCTGCGCGCCGAAGGAGTAGCGGACTTGCGCGATCGCCCCGGCGTAGGTCGCCTGGACGCTGGTCATCACTCGTGCGATGTGATCGCGTTCCTCTTCCGGCGATCCGCCATGGCAGTCCGAACCGCCGCAGGCTTGCTCGACGGTGGCGAGATCAGCCGGGTTATTGCCGCCGATCAGTCCGGCGTGCGCACCGACCGGATCAAGCGACATCCGGTCGCCGCCGTGACAGCGGACACAGCCGAAAGCCTCGACCGGATGCGATGGGCTGATCTCCTCAATGCCGCTGTGGCAGGTGAGGCAGAGTTCGGGCTGGCCGGTGAGGGTAGGCGTTAGGGGTTGGGGGTCAGGGGTAAGCGATTGGCGATAGCCGACGAGGGTTAGGCCGACGAGGACGACGAGGGAGGCAAGAGGGAGGCCGAGCCGCGATGCGTTCATGCTTGCACCTTGCCCCGCATACCGGCCGTGCTATAATCGCCCCCAGGGAGGGCACAGGCAGTGGCCCGGAACACTTCACCCCCGCAAGTCTTTGTCGGAAAACTCGGCGACAACGGCGATGACGGACAGATCTCCGTCCTGACGTTGCCCGAGAAGTTCGAGTGGCTCAAGCAGTTCACCGCAGGCGAACTGGTCGAATTCTTCGGCGAGTTGTTTGCCGCGCTTACCCGAGCCTCAGCCAGCGGCGACTTCGCCGAAGTCACAGATTTGATCGAGGCGTGGCAAGCCACTGCCGAGATCAACTCTGATACGACATTGACCGCTGAGATTGAAGATGGACTGCGCGAAATAGCAACCGGCAACGTGGTTCTGCTGGAGGACCTGCAACGCGAACTAGGGGATCGGTAGTGGCCTATCGCCTTGCCCCTCTTCCGAAAACTGCCGCCAAATTCATTAGGGCGCAGACCGAAAAACAACGGCAAGCAATCTACGACGCTCTGCGGAAAATTTGCGAAACCCCTCTCCGAGACATGAATATCAAACGGCTGAAAGGCCGACGGCGCGGCCAATTCCGCTACCGTCTCGGCGACATCCGAATCATCTACACGGTGGACGCTGAGAAAGAAACTGTCACAATCGTCGCCATCGGCCAACGCGGCCGAATCTACAAAGCGCCCTAGCGCAGTGCTCCCCATATCGTCAACCCCGCAATCCCCGCCAATACCGCCAGCATCATCACCTGCCCCCATCGCCCCTCGCGGTTGAGCCACACAGCAACACCCGTCTCGCTTCGATCAATCCAATACGGTAGCGCCGCCAGCACGAGCATCAGCCCGAGCGGCACAAGCACGCCCGCGACCAGCGGCGGCCAGAGGCGGAGCAATTCTTGTATCCAGATGAAGAACCACGGCGCGGTTGCTTCGGCCACAGTTGCGCCGGGGTCGGCGGGCAGGCCAATGTGGGCGTCGAAAAAGATCGAGAGAAAGATGAGGGCGGCAAGGACATTAAGCGCGGCAAGAACTTCGCGGCGCACAAGTTCGGCGCGATCAATTCGATCCAGTTTCACCGCAAAACGCGCAGAGTCCGCGGGGTTGGAGTTTGAAGTTTGAGGTTTGGAGTTTGGAGTTCGATGAGCAATCCCGCCGTCCCTGCGCACCCGAAAGGCGTGCCACACGATGATCGCGAATGCCGGGAGCGCGAGGCCGAAGACATGCCAGCCGTACAGCCGGACCACCGTGCTCGCGCCGATCTCGTTTCCGCCGACAGCGATGGCGTAGAGCGTATGGCCGATGGCTGGAATCTCTTTCAGCAGATTCGTTCCGACGACCAGCGCCCAATGTATGTCTTCGTCCCACCGCAGGGCGTAGCCGGTGAAGTCCAGCAGAAGGGTGAAGGCGAGAAGTGAGAGGCCGAGGAGATAGTTGAATCGCCGGGGCTTCTTGTACGAGCCGGTGAGAATGACTCTGAGCATGTGCAGAGTCACGACGACGACCATCGCCTGCGCCGACCAGTAGTGCGCGTTGCGGACGAGCCAACCAAACGGCGCGAGATACGCAATCGCTTTGACCGAGGCGTTTGCGCCGTCGAGCGAGGGGATGTAGTAGAACATCTCCAGCGCGCCGGTGAGGGCGAGAACGAGGAAGAGGAACAGCGAGAGGCCGCCGAGTCCGAACGTGTGGCGAAAGCGCGCTTCGCCGGCGGGGATGGTTGGGGGATGAAGGTGATAGAAGAAGCTTGGGCGGGGCGCGGACATTCTACATCCGCTAATCCGCTCCGGTATCCGTTGACAGCTTCCTCGCCCTCCCCTCGGACACCACCCCCTCTTCCCACTCCTCCTCTTCCTCCACCTTCCGCAAATACCACTTGTAGTGGTGCATCCGCGCATACCACGCGCTGACTTTGCCGGAGAACATCGAGAAGAAGGCCTCGCGCTCTTCGGGGAACACCGCGCCCATATAAACGTGGATGAACAGCCCGGCGACGATCGCGCCGACCGAGGCGAAGTGGATCGGGAGCGACCATTGCACGATCCAACGCCACGTGATTGGGATGTATCTTGAGAACGCCATGATCACGCCCGTCAGCCCGATGAAGAAAGAGCCGACGATCACGACATAAGCATACGCCTTTTGCCCGGCGTTGTAGGCGTCCTGCGGCGGCAGCGTCACTCTCTTGCCGATGATTTGCAGGCCCTTCATCATCAGCCAGTTCACATCATCTTTGTCCATTGCCATCCGCTGGACGGTGAATGGGATGAAATACTTTCGGAATCCGATCAGGATGTTGTACGTCAGCACGAACATCCACAGC
>JACQED010000051.1 GCA_016200785.1 Chloroflexota bacterium | reverse complement strand
ATGACCGGCGAGGTTGAAGTTTGAGTCAAGGGCGATTTGTCTGTCATGGTCCACTCAGTGGAGCGTGTTGTTCCAGGCCAGGATGAGTCCCAACTCCACCAGCACGGAGAGGCACAGCAGAACGATGCTGACCCAGCCTGACGTCACGTCGCTGATCTTTACCTGAATTCCGCAGAACACGACGAGAATGCCAAAGGGCAGGGCGTCGCGGATCAACCGCGTCCAACGCCCCGGCTGATCGAGGGGCAATTTTGGATAGAACCCGGAGAGGACATAAACCGGCGCGCGCCGTGCCGATAGGATCGTCTCGGCTAGCGGTTTGCGCCGCAGGCCCCGGACTCTCACCGCCTGTTCGGCGTGGCACACGATCAGATCGCCGGGCTGCCAGTCCTGCTCAAGATCGAGCCGAGTCTCCACTTGTATTCGATTGTCGCGCGTAATGGCGGCGAGTGTCGCCAGCCGCCGGCGTGCCGGCGATTCTTCGCGCGAGTCAGGCGCGAGGCCGAGGTACAACACGTCGATCCCTCGGGGCGCAGCCAGTGACCAAATCCGGCGCGCCAGTTCGGATTCGTTGACGTCCGCCTCTGCAACCAGCACGACGAGACGGCGTGCCGGGGGCAGTGGCTCGCCCTGTGGGATCAGCAATCCGGCAACGGGGGATGACTTCGGGAGTGTTTCTTTGACCGCCGGGGGCGGGACGACCTTCGGGGCTGTCAGGGCGACATCTGGTCGCAGCAAGGAATAAATGGCGGGAGTGGTCTTTCGGTTGATCATGTCGGCAATGTCCTTTTCCCCTCAGCGCCGACTCTACCAGCCCGGAATAAAACAGTGACAAAGGATCAGGCGAATCCCATAAAGGACAAATAAAAACGCCCCGACGAGGGGCGTTCGAGGGTTCAAAGGGCGGCAGCCGGCTTTACTCTTCGACGACAAAGCGATAGCCGACGCCCGGCTCGGTGAGGAGATACCGCGGCTGGGCCGGGCTGGCCTCCAGCTTTTTACGCAACTGGCGCACGTACACCCGGAGATATTGAACCTGATCGGCCTCGGCCGGTCCCCACACATGGCTGAGGATGCTCCGGTGCGTCAGCACACGGCCGGCGTTGCCCGCCAGGTAGGCCAGCAATTTGAACTCGGTGGCGGTCAGTTTCACCTCGACGCCATCGCGGCTGACGACGTGGCCGGCGAGATCGATCATCAGCGGCCCGGCAGTGACGACGGCTTGCTTGCTTCCCTGCGCCTGAGTCGAATGGCGCAGCGCGACCCGGACCCGCGCCAACAGCTCCTCGATGCCAAACGGCTTGGTCAGGTAATCGTCGGCGCCCCGATCCAGGGCGGCGACTTTGTCGCGTTCGTTGTCACGGACGGAGAGCACGATGATCGGGGTCTGCGTCCATTCGCGGAGACGGGCGCAGACTTCGATGCCGTCCATGTCCGGCAGGCCGAGGTCGAGGATCACCACGTCCGGCGGATTGGCGGCGGCCAGCGTCAGCCCCTCCTCCCCCCGGCTGGCGGTCGTCACGCGAAAGCGTTTCTCGGTGAGGATCGTCCGCAGGGCGCGGAGAATTTGGGGTTCGTCGTCGATGACGAGGACGCGGGGTTCAGCGGTCATGCCTCAGTCGGCAACGACGGCGGCCGCGTTCCGTCCCACACCAGTGGCAGCGTGAAGTTGAAAGCGAAGCCGTCGGGCAGGTTCTCCGCCCAAATGCGCCCGCCGTGAGCCTCGACAATACCTCTACAGATCGACAGGCCAAGACCCGTGCCGGTCACCCGGTCGGCGGCGGTCACGCGGTAGAACTTGTCAAAGATGTGCTCCAGATGTTCCTCAGGAACGTGCGGGCCTTGATTGCTCACCTGGACGAGCAGCGATTCGTCGCCCATTGCGCGCGCCCCAACGCGGATGGGCGTGTCCGGCGGCGCGTACTTGAGGCAATTGCTGATCAGGTTGGTGAACACCTGCTCCATCAACACGTGGTCCACCGGAACCAGCGCCAGGTCCTCGGGCACCTCAACCTCCAGCCGATGACGCTCGGCGGCCTGGCGCATCCGCGCGATCACGCCGTCCACGATCTCGGCCAGCAGATTCCAATCGCGTTTCAAGTTGAGCGCGCCGGCTTCGATGCGCGACATGTCGAGCAGGTTGCCGACCAATCGGTTGAGGTGATCGGCCTCCTCGTCTATCGCCGCGATCAGTTCGTCGCGCGCCTCCGAAGCCCAGGCCACTTCCCCGCTGCGCAGGCTGGTGGCCGCCGCCTTGATCGTCGCCAGCGGCGTGCGCAACTCGTGCGAGACGGACGACAGCAGCGACGACTTGAGCCGGTCGCTTTCTTCGAGAATCTTCGCCCGCGTTTCGGCTCGCGCCAGGGTGGCGCGTTCGAGAGCCAGTGCGCCCTGGCTGGCGAACGCCGGCAGCAATCGGCCTTCGGCCGGATCGAAGAACGGCGCGCCGCGCCACATCCGGATTTCGCCGAGCGGGCCGCGCGCCGTCATAAGCGGCACAAGGCGGTCCGGTTGTTGCCGGGGCGGAGCGGTGTCGGCCGGGGCGCGCACCGACAGCGGGTGACCCGCCGAGTCGGGCTGAACCGCGATTTCGACGGCCGTCGCCTGAAAGGCATCACGGATACGCTCCGCGAGCGTGCGGGCGATCGCCTCCTCACCCTGCAAGCCGGCGAGCGCCGCGCTCAATTCGTACAGGTGCGTCGCCTCCCGCTCTCGCGCCTGAGCCTCGGCCAGGCTGGCGCGGGCACGCCCGACCAGTTGGCTGATGACCACGGCGACGATGAAGAAGACGAGAAGTACGATGACATCTTGTGTTTGATGGACGACCAGCGTGTAGTAGGGCGGGATGAAGAAGATATTGAAGGCGAGGAAGGCGCAAAAGGCGGCGGTGATCCCCGGCCCCAATCCCCACAACGCGGCGGCGCATAGAGGACGCTGTTCGGGAGCCTCCATTACAACGAGGCTCGCGGCGGATTGAGTATAGCCCGACTTCCCCGGCGGGGCAATCGGCTCCGGGAATGCTGAGGGCGGCGGCGAGTACACCTTCCCGCTTCCTCCCCTTCCGTGTATAATTCGCCCCGCGCCGCCGACACTCTGACCTGTCGGCGGTGTCGTTGAAAGGCAAATACATGGCTCCTCTGATTGAATGCGTCCCCAATTTCTCCGAAGGGCGGCGGCCGGAAGTGATTGAGGCAATCGCCTCGGCCATTCGCGCCGCGCCGGGCGCGCAGTTGCTCAACGTCAGTTCGGATCACGATCACAACCGCACCGTGATCACGATGGCCGGCGCGCCGGAGGGCGTCGAAGCCGCCGCGTTCGCCGCCATCGCGAAAGCCGCGGAGTTGATCGATCTCGATCGGCACACCGGCGAGCATCCACGCCTCGGCGCGACCGACGTCGTCCCGTTCATCCCCATCCGCGACGCGACCATGGCCGATTGCGTCGCCATCGCCCGCAGGCTCGGCGAGCGGGTGGGGCGCGAATTGAACATCCCGGTCTACCTCTACGAGGCTGCGGCGACGCGGCCCGACCGCGAGAATCTGGAAAACATTCGGCGCGGCCAGTATGAGGCGCTCAAAGTTGAGATCGAGACGAACCCCGATCGCAAGCCCGACTTCGGCCCGGCAAAACTGGGCAAGGCCGGCGCGACCGTCATTGGAGCGCGCCCGTTTCTCGTCGCCTATAACGTCTATCTCACCACGAGCGATGTCGAGATCGCGAAGAAGATCGCCAAAGCCTTGCGTCACTCATCCGGCGGCCTGCGCTTCGTTAAGGCGCTCGGCTTGCTCGTCGAAGGTCAGGCCCAGGTAAGCATGAACCTGACCGACTTCAACAAGACGCCGGTCCATCGCGCCGTCGAAATGATCCGGCGCGAGGCGGCGCGCTACGGTTGCGCGATCGTGCGCAGTGAACTCGTCGGCATGATCCCGCAGGCCGCGCTGATGGATGCGGCGCAGTGGTATCTGCAACTCGATGGACTTCAATCCGATCAGATTCTTGAAAACAAACTCGTGCAGGCGGCCGGCCAAGCGGGAACGTCGC
>JACQED010000133.1 GCA_016200785.1 Chloroflexota bacterium | reverse complement strand
AGGAGTCGAAAGTCGGCGAGGGCGTGCCTGAGAGTTGGGGCGATTGGAAGCGACGCGCCATCAATTGGGAGACGCTGACGGCGACGTCGCTCGTCCACACCGGAGCCGACGTGGTGGTGTTGAGGCATCCCGAGTCGCTGGCGAGAGTGAAGGCGATGATAACGGAGTTGATGAAAGGGCACTAAAGGAAACAAGGAACTAAAGTAAACGGATAGTTCCTCTGTTTCCCTTGTTTCCCAAAGTTCGTTTAGGAGGGACACCATGCCTACTCTCTTCGCGGGTGGAAGGCCCGACACGGGCAACGTGCCGCAGGTCGGCGAGGCGACAGAAGAAGAGCGAATGCGCTCGCTCGTCGAGACTCTCAGCGCGTACATCGAGCACTATCACGGCGGCGCGGTCGAGATGCTGTCGTACGACGGTGAGACTCTCAAAATCAAAATGTCGGGCGCGTGCCTCGGCTGTCCGCTGTCACCCGTCACGCTTCACGGCTGGGTGGAAGGAACAGCCAAGCAGTTCTTTCCGAGCCTGAGGAAAGTCGAATCAATCTGAGGAGTCATCTATGGCGCTCACCGGACTCGAAATCTACAAACTGCTTCCGCAGACTAACTGCAAAGAGTGCGGCTTCCCCACCTGTCTCGCGTTCGCGATGAAGCTCGCGGCCAAGCAGGCCGAGTTGAAGTCGTGCCCCTATGTTACCGAAGAGTCGAAGGCCAAATTGGCGGCGGCTTCTACCCCGCCGATACGCCTCGTCACCATTGCGAGCGATGGCCGGAAGGTGGAGGCCGGCAACGAGACCGTCCTCTTTCGCCACGAGAAGACCTTCTATCACAAGCCCGGCCTGTTCGTTCGCGTCAAGGACTCTGACGGCGCGAAGGCCATCGAGGCCAAAGTTTCTGAGGCCGACGCCTATGTGGTTGATTACGTCGGCATCAAACTGGGCGTGGACGGATTCGCGGTCGAGGCCGCTTCGGATGACGCGGCGAAATTCGCCGAGGCCGTCGGCGCGGTGCGGGCCGCGAGCAAGAAGCCGCTGATCCTCATCGCGGAGAATCCCGGCGTTATGGCCGAAGGCGCGAAGGCCGCCGCCAGTATCAAGCCCCTGCTCCACGCCGCCGGCGAGGCCAACTGGCAACCGATGGCGGAGATCGCCAGGTCGGCCAAAGCGCCGCTGGCAGTGAAAGCGCCAACGCTCGACGCGCTCGCCCAGCTCGTCGAGGACGTCAAGAAGGCGGGCGTCGAAGACCTCGTGCTCGATCCGTCGGCTGACGGATACGGCGAGGCACTGACTGCGTTCACGCAGATTCGGCGATTGGCGCTGAAGAAGAATTTCCGCGCGCTCGGTTATCCGACCATCGGCTTCGCGAACGAAGCCGTGCTGGCCGGGCAATTGATCGCCAAGTATGCCGGCTTCGTCGTGCTGGACGAATTCGATCCGGCGGCGATCTACCCACTGCTCGTCCTGCGGCAGAATATCTTCACCGATCCGCAAAAGCCAATTCAAGTCCAGCCGGGACTGTATGAGATCAATTCGCCGAACGGCGAGGCGCCGGTGATGGTGACGACCAACTTCTCGATCACGTACTTCGCGGTCAACAACGAAGTCGAGGGATCGGGCTGGCCGGGCTGGCTGTTGGTGGCCGACGCCGAAGGGATGAGTGTGCTCACGGCTTGGGCCGCCGGCAAGTTCGACGCCGACCGAATCGCAAAGTCGGTCAAATCCACCGGAGTCGAGAGCAGGATCAACCACAAGCGGATCATCATCCCCGGCCAGGTCGCCGTGCTGTCGGGCGAACTGGAGGAGAGCCTGCCCGGATGGGAGATCATGGTCGGGCCGAAGGAGGCCGTTGACATTCCGGGCTACCTGAAAGTGATGTGGGGAGAGCGTGTGGCCTGAGGCGCGGAAAGCGAGACGCGACCGCCCACAGAACAGGCGATACGCAGGACGAGACAAAATCCAGCGAGGTCAACGATCATGGCCGAAGAGACAGTCCGCACCATCGATCGCAAAGCGCGGATGAAGATACCGCACACGCCGTATCGCGAGCGCGAGCCGATGGAGCGCGTCAACGACTTTGAAGACATCGTGATCGGCTACGACGCAGAGTCGGCGATGCGCGAGGCCAGCCGGTGCATCCAGTGCCCACAGCCGTCGGCGTGCGTGGAAGCCTGTCCGCTGCGCAATGACATTCCGGGCGCGCTGTGGCTGATCGCCGAGGGCGACTTCGTCGCAGCGGCGAACGTTTATCGGCAGACGAGCATCTTTCCCGAAATCTGCGGGCGCGTGTGCCCGCAGGAAAAACTGTGCGAGGGCGCGTGTGTTCTGGGAAAGCGAGTTGAAACGCCGTCGCTCGGCAAACTGGAGATGTTCGTCGCCGACTATCAGCGGTTGACGCAGGGTTGGCCCAAAGCGCCGAAAGCGCCGACCACCGGCAAAGAAGTCGCGATCGTGGGATCGGGGCCGGCGGGACTCGCGGCGGCGGAGAGTCTCGGCAAGCGCGGGCACTCAGTCACCGTGTTCGAGGCCGCGCCCCGGCCGGGCGGCTTGCTGATGTACGGCATTCCGAGTTTCAAGCTGCCCAAGACGCTGGTGGACGAGAAGATCGATCAACTGCGCGGTCTCGGCGTGCGGTTCACCTGCAACACGCGCCTGGGCGATCAGGTGAAGGTGGACGATTTGTTTCGGGCGGGCTTCCACGCCGTGTTCCTCGGCGTCGGCGCGAACGTGGACGCGAAGCTCAAAGCGACGGGGGTCGAACTGCAAGGCATCTTTCAATCTGGCGAGTTCCTCATCCGCACCAACCCGCCGAAGAAGTATGTGCCCGAGCCATTGCGCGAAGCGCCGAAGGTGGGCAAGCGCGTGGCGGTGATCGGCGGCGGCGACACGGCGATGGACTGCCTGCGCACGTCTGTGCGCCTCGGCGCGGAAGAGGTAATCTGCTACTACCGCCGTACGGAGGCCGAGATGCCCGGCTCGGTGAAAGAGCGCATCCACGCGATGGAAGAAGGCGCGCGCATTGAATATCTCGTCGCGCCGACGCAATTCATCGGCGACGAGACCGGGCGTGTGACGTGGATGGAATTGCAGAGGATGGAGCTGGGCGAGCCCGACGAGTCCGGGCGGCGGCGGCCCGTCCCGATCATAGGCTCGGAGTTCACCCTGCCGGTGGACACCGTCGTTCTCGCGCTCGGCTATTGGCCCGACGCGACGATCGGCAAGACAACGCCTGAACTCAAGACGCACGATCACGGATTGATCGAGGCCGACGAAGCCACCGGACGCACCAGCCGGCGCGGTGTGTTCGCGGGCGGCGACGCGGTGACCGGCCCCGATCTGGTGAGCACCGCTGTGGCCGCAGGCCTGCGGGCGGCGGAGGCGATTGATCAGTATCTCGCCGGGTTGAACGGAAATTAATCCGCTGCAACCCGGCCGCGGAGGCAGGGCAAGGAATGGCGGGAACTAGGGGAACTAGAAGAACTCAATAGTTCCTTTAGTTCCCTTTGTTCTAATGGTTGCTCGACTTCCTTCCAAGTTGTGAGATGGCGACTCACACGATAACCTTCCAACCCTCGAACCGGGCCGTCACCGCGCCGACCGGCTCGCTCGTCGTCGAAGCCCTGCGTGAGGCCGGGCTGGACATCGCCCAGCCGTGCGGCGGGCAGGGACGTTGCGGGCGATGCGCCGTCATCGTCGGATCGGGGAACATCCGCCGGCGATCCACCATCCGGCTGTCGAGCGCAGATGTCGCGGCGGGCTACGCGCTGGCATGCCAGGCGGTCGTTGAGGGCGATGCCGCCATTCTCGTGCCCGAGCAAGAGAAGATCGAGCGGCGGCTGATCACCGACAAAACCGCGCGCAAAGTTGCGCCGCCGTTCGGCTACGATCCCGCTCGCGATCAGACGGTGCGGGCCTGGCCGCTGTCGCTCGATCCGCCGACGCTGGCCGACGCAGTAGACGATTACAGCCGGCTTGAGCGCGCGCTTGCCCGGCACGGCCTCCGCGATCTTGACGTGCCCTTGCCGCTGATCAGGGAACTCGGCGCGCGACTGCGCGAGGCCGATTGGCAAGTGACGGCCATCGTCGAAACCGACGACTGGAGTCAACCGAATGGGCCGCCGAGGCTTATTGACCTTGTTAAGCCCTCACCCCATCCCTCTCCCCCAGGGAGAGGGGGCGGGGGTGAGGGGCTATACGGTGTTGCGATCGACATCGGCACGACGACGGTCAGCGTGCATCTCGTCAACCTTGTCACGGGCGAGGCGCTGGACAGCGCCGCCGAATACAATGGGCAGATCGCGCGCGGCGAAGACGTGATCTCGCGCATCATCTATGCCGGCAAGAATAGCGGACTGGGCGAACTCGGCACACTGGTGCGCGGCACGATCAACGAAGTCGTCGGGCGGCTGGCACAGCGCAATCACGTGGAGCGCGACCAGATCTACAAGGCTACCGTCGCGGGCAATACGACGATGATCCACCTGTTCCTCAATCTGCCGCCCGCTTCGATCCGGCTGACGCCGTACATCCCGACCGTCACTCACCCGCGCCCGGTGCTGGCCTCGGAGGTCGGGCTGGAGATTCACCCGCTGGCGGGGGTGGACTGCCTGCCCGGCGTCGCTTCGTACGTGGGGGCAGACATCACCGCCGGCGTGCTGGCTTCGGGGTTGGCCGAGGCCGAGGGGCTAACGCTGTTCATCGACGTGGGGACGAACGGCGAGATGGTGCTCGGCACGAAGGACTGGCTGGTGACCTGCGCCTGCTCGGCGGGGCCGGCGTTCGAGGGCGCGGGCGTGGTGTGCGGCATGCGCGCCACGCGCGGCGCCATCGAGGAAGTGTGGATCAACGGCAAGACGTTCGAGCCGACGTATCGGGTCATCGGCGAAACAAGACCGAGAGGCATTTGCGGATCGGGGCTGATCTCGCTCGTGGCCGAGTTGTTCATCACCGGCGTCGCCGACAAGGGCGGCAAATTCAAAATGGATCTGGACACGCCGCGCTTGCGCGAAGGCGACCACGGCCCGGAATACGTCGTGGCGTGGGCAGGCGGGACGGACATCGGGCGCGACATCGTCCTGACGAAGGTGGATGTTGACAACCTGATGCGCGCCAAGGCGGCGATCTACGCGGGCTTCAGCGTGCTGGCGCAGAGCGTCGGCGTCGAATTGAAAGAGGTCGAGCGCCTGCTCATCGGCGGCGCGTTCGGCAAGTACATCAACGTCGAGAAGGCCGTGCAGATTGGGCTCCTGCCCGATATGCCGTGGGACAAGTTTCACTTTCTCGGCAACACGGCGGTGATGGGGGCGTACATGGCGCTCCTCTCGCGCGATGCGCGCGCGCAGATCAAAGCCATCGCCGAGAAGATGACCTACATCGAACTCTCGGCAGACAACACCTTCTACGACGCGTTCACCAGCGCACTATTTCTGCCGCACACCGACATGAGCAAATTCCCGACGGTGGTGGCGTTGGGAAAGAATGGCCGGGCATAGTGGTTCCAGCCGTACGGTCAGATGACGACACGATGGCAACAGACAGATCACAACAGGTTGCCGTTCTACTCGATGCACTCGAGGGGGACGACGCCGACGAACGCTTGAAGGCGATCGAGATTCTGGGCGAGATCGGCGACGAGGCCGCACTGCGAGCGCTCAGGCAACGGCTGGCCATGGTCAACAGGGAATTGACGGCCCTCGTCGCCGCCGTCGGCAAGTTGAAGAAGCGGCTGGGTGTCAAATGACCGGCACTGACGCTCTCCTGGCCCCCGTTCCCGAACTGCGCCGACGCGCGCGCCGCGTGGCGGCACTGCTGATCGCGCCGGCCTCGTTCGGCGCGGCGACGGGCGCGATGTTCGCCGAGCCGGCTGCGTTTATTCACAAGGCTCACCGTTGGGCGAAAGGGCTGGCCGGCGGACTGCCCCGATGACCGGCGCAAGACTTTGAGGAATCGTAATGAACGGCAAACTAAGTCACAGGCGTTGGATGATTGTTCCGTTGCTGTTGACGCTGGCAATAATCAACTCTGCCTGCAGGGTTCAAACACCTGCCGCTGCCTCCGTCGCGCCGACCGTGATACGCGTCGGCTACTTCCCGAACATCACGCACTCGCAGGCGCTTATCGGGCTGGCGCGTGGAGATTTCCAGGAAGCGTTGGGCAAGAACGTCACGATCCAGACGACACTCTTCAACGCCGGCCCATCGGTGATCGAAGCGCTATTCGCCGGCCAGATCGATCTCGCCTACATCGGTCCGAACCCGGCCATCAACGGGTATGTCCAATCGAAGGGCGAGGCACTGCGCATCGTCGCCGGAGCTACCAGCGGCGGAGCCGCGCTCGTCGTCCGCCCAACTGCCAATATCAAGGTCCCGGCTGATCTGGCCGGCAAGCGCCTCGCCTCGCCCCAGTTGGGCAACACTCAGGACGTGGCGCTCAGGAATTACCTGATCGTCCACGGACTCAACTCGGTGGAAAAGGGCGGGAACGTGGAGGTGATCCCCACCCAGAACCCACAGATACTCGACCTGTTCAAGCAGGGCCAGATTGACGGCGCGTGGGTGCCCGAACCGTGGGCCAGCCGGCTCATCGTCGAAGGCGGCGGCGCGCTGTTTCTCGACGAGCGCGATCTGTGGCCGAGAGGCGACTTCGTCACCGCCCACATCATCGTGAGCACGACCTTTCTCAAAGCGCACCCGGAGCTCGTCAAAGCCTGGCTCGCGGCGCACGTCGCCGTAACCCAGTGGGAAGTCGATCACCCGACAGACGCCCAGGCGATCCTCAACACGCAGATCGGGGAACTCACCGGCAAGAAGCTGAACGACGAGGTTCTCTCGCAAGCCTGGGCGCGCATGCGCGCCACGTGGGATCCGATTTCGGCCTCGCTTCTGCAATCGGCGGACTCGGCCTACGCCGCGGGTTTCTTGAAAGAGAAACCCAACCTCGGCGGCATCTACGATCTGACACTGCTGAATGAAGTGTTGCGGGCGAGAGGGCTGGCTGAGGTGCGTTGAGCCAGCAGGCCCATGAATCTCGAATTGCGTGGCGTCCGGAAGGTCCACCACGGACGCGGCGGCGCGGTGACGGCGCTGGAGAACATTGACCTGCGGGTTGGCAGTGGCGAATTCGTCTGCCTGGTCGGGCCGTCCGGCTGCGGCAAAACAACTCTGCTCAATCTGCTGGCCGGACTCGAGTCGCCATCCGAGGGCGAGGTTTACGCAGACGATAAAATCGTCTGCGGCCCCGATCCGAGCCGGGTGCTGATCTTTCAAGAGGCGGCCCTGTTCCCGTGGCTCACGGTGCAAGCCAACGTGGAGTTCGGCCTCAAGATGAACGGCGCATCGCCTCAAACGGCCGAATGCCAGGCCGAGCGACTCCTGCGCATCGCGCACCTCGATCAGTTCAGCCGGGCCTGGGTGCACGAGCTTTCGGGCGGGATGAAGCAGAGGCTCGCGCTGGCCCGCGCGCTGGCGGTGGAACCGGCAGTTCTTCTCATGGATGAACCCTTCGGCGCGCTCGACGCGATCACCCGCGATCTGCTCCACCGCGAATTGCAGGAGTTATGGATGAAGACCGGCAAGACCGTCGTCTTCGTGACGCACAACGTGCGCGAGGCGGTGGTGCTGGGCGACCGCGTGCTGGTGATGTCGCCCCGGCCCGGACGACTCGTGGCGGAGCACTGTGTTGACCTGCCCCGTCCGCGCCAGATCGAAGATGTGGGGACGGTGAATCTCGCCCGCCGGATTCTGGCCGATTTGCACTTGAAGGAGGAGGCGCATGTCCTCCGTGCCAGCCGCTAAGGTCGGAGCACTGCGCCGCCTGAGAAACAGTCCGGGGGCACGGCGGCTGTTTTTCTTCGTCGTTTTGCTCGCTTTGTGGGAAGGCCTCTTCCGGCTGCGCCTGTGGCCGGAGTACCTCTTCCCCGCGCCGTCGGAAGTCGTGACCACACTGGCGCGAGGTTTTGTCGATCGCACGTTCCCGATTGGGGTGCTCGGGAGTGTGCGGCGCCTGATCGAGGGGTACGCGCTGGCGTTGTTCATCGGCATAAGTTTGGGTCTGTTGATGGGGCAACTGCGCTGGCTCAAGGAGACGCTCGGCCTGCTGGTGCTGGGTCTGCAAACGCTTCCGAGCATCTGTTGGTTGCCGCTGGCGATTCTGTGGTTTGGACTGAACGAGCGCGCGATCTTGTTCGTCGTCGTGATGGGGGCGATGCTATCCATTGCTCAGGCCACCGAAGACGGAGTGCGCAACACCCCGCCGCTCTACTTGCGCGCGGCGCGCAATCTGGGCGCGCACGGCTGGCGTCTGTACGTCTCGGTGATCCTGCCAGCCGCGTTGCCTTCGATTGTCGTCGGCATGAAACTGGGTTGGTCATTTGCCTGGCGCTCGCTGATGGCCGGCGAACTGCTCTACGCTCTGCCCGGCCTGGGCAACCTGCTGATGATGGGGCGCGAGTTGAACGACATGAGCCAGGTGGTGGCGGTGATGGTTGTCATCATCGCGCTGGGTCTGCTGACAGACCGGCTGATCTTCTCCGCGCTGGAAAACCGCATTCGCGAACGCTGGGGCTTGTTGCAGCAATAAACGAGAGCGCTTGGCCATGAACACCGCTGATCCCGTCCTCGACCACGTTCCCGAACTGCGCGCTCGTTCGCGCCGCCTGCTCGCCTTGTCCATCGCCCTCGCATCGTTTGCGGCGGCGACGGCGGCGATGATAACCGTGGATTGGCTTTGGCCGCCGTGGACGGCCATCGGGCAGATCGCCGGGATCGTCACCGGCTTTGTGATCGCCGCGCAGTTCTTCTGGCGGCGGCGCGTCTATGGGGAGAAGTACGGCGGCCTCGGCTATCGCAACGCCTTTCTGCATTTCATGTTGCCGGGCCTGCCGATCCTGTTCGCCGCCATCGCCCACAACCTTTACTTGCCGGGCGAGCGCATGCTGACCGGGTGGGCGACGCCGCTTGCGTCGCTGGTCGGCCTGTATCTCGCGATCACCGGACTGCTTCTCTACGTGCGCTCGTACATCGCCTTCGGCGTGGACAACCTTTCGATGCTGTACGTCTATTTCCCGGCTGAGGGCCGGTTGGTGAATTCGTCGATCTACGGCGTTCTGCGCCACCCGGCCTACTCCGGCGTGGTCAGAATCGGGCTGGCCTTCGGCCTGTGGCGCGGGACGGTGTTCTCGATCATCTTCGGCCTCTTCATGCCGATCGGTTTGACGCTCTGGCTCCGGCTGGTCGAAGAGCCGGAGTTGATCGAACGCTTCGGAGAAAGTTACGCAGAGTACCGACGGAAAGTTCCCGCGTTCTGGCCGCGCGTCCGGGATGTGCGGACGTTCTTCCGGTTTCTGACGAGCGGGCAGTAGCCTGTTCCTTCGTCCGGGAGTAAGCGAGAGATGGGCAGGATACTCAGGGCTGTGGCTCGGCTTTTGGCGTTATTCTTCGCCGCCCTCTTCATCGCAGTGTGCCCGCTGACGCTGGTTCTGTTCAACATCGGGTGGCAGATGTTCGATCCGACGCTGTACAAGCGGGCGCTGGCCGAACAGCACATCTACGAGAGACTGCCGGGGCTGGCGGCCGATCAGGCAGTGGCGCAATTAAGCCACATCGGGCCGGACATCGAGCGGATGCGGGCCACGTCCGAGTTGGAGAGATGCGTCCAGCAGGCGTTGGACCCGGCGGCGTTT